>CAMMGP010000082.1 GCA_946496415.1 uncultured Clostridia bacterium
CGCACCATCGTCTTTGTCGACGAGATCCACCGCTTCAACAAGGCGCAGCAGGACGCTTTTCTGCCCTTTGTAGAGAAAGGCAGCATCATCCTCATCGGCGCGACCACGGAAAACCCCTCTTTCGAGGTCAACGGCGCGCTGCTCTCCCGCTGCAAGGTGTTCGTGCTGCAAAGCCTGAAGGTGGACGACCTCGTTTGCCTGCTCAAGCGGGCGCTGACGGAC
This sequence comes from uncultured Clostridia bacterium, assembly GCA_946496415.1. Classification (GTDB taxonomy): domain Bacteria; phylum Bacillota; class Clostridia; order Christensenellales; family Aristaeellaceae; genus Pullichristensenella. Next base: position 223 of record CAMMGP010000082.1, read on the forward strand.
GAGCGCGGCTTTGGCGGCACGCGGGTTCACATCGAGCCGAAGATGCTCACGGCCATTGCCACCTTTGCCAATGGCGACGCCCGCAGCGCCCTTTCGACGCTGGAAATGGTGGTGCTCAACGGCGAGGTGGACGAAAACGGCGTCACCGTGACCAAAGAGACGCTGGAACAGTGCACCTCCAAAAAATCCCTGCTCTACGACAAGCAGGGCGAGGAACACTACAACCTCATCTCCGCGCTGCACAAGTCCATGCGCAATTCCGACCCGGACGCGGCGGTGTACTGGCTGGCGCGCATGCTGGAGGCCGGCGAGGACCCGCTCTACATCGCCCGCCGCGTGACGCGCTTTGCCAGCGAGGACGTGGGCCTTGCCGACCCGCGGGCACTTGAGATCGCCGTGGCCGCCTATCAGGCCTGCCACTTCATCGGCATGCCGGAATGTACGGTGCACCTGACCGAGGCGGTGGTCTATCTCGCCCTCGCGCCCAAGTCCAACGCCCTGTACGAGGCCTACGGCCGCGCGCGGGAGGACGCGCTTTCGCAGCTGGCCGAGCCGGTGCCGCTGGTGATCCGCAACGCGCCGACGAAGCTCATGCGCGAACTGGATTACGGCAAGGGCTATCAGTACGCCCATGACACCGAAGAAAAACTGACGAACATGCAGTGCCTGCCCGACTCGCTGCTTGGGCGCGAATACTACCGGCCCACGGAGCAGGGCGTGGAGGGCAAGTTCAAGGCAAGGCTTCAGCAGATCAAGGCGTGGAAAGCGGAGCACGCGGAGAAGTGAGATGGAAAAGCGCCGGGGCGCAAGGCTCCGGCGCTTTATGCGTGTCTATCCTCTTCTCTCTATGGACAAAATCCTCCATAGCGATAAAATATCCCCCGGTCAAAGCCCGCAAAAATCAGTGTGCGCAGAAAGACGCGCAAAAGCGAATCCTTTATTTTATAGAAGTCCACAGGCAAAACACATATCACGCGCGCTCGAAGCGCACCCCGCCCGGACGCGGGCGCACGCCGAAGGCCGTTTCCACACAGCCCGAGGCGAGCAGCGCGGCGGCGGGCCCGTCGTAGAGCGGCGCGCCCTCGTGCAAGAGCAGCGCGCGGTCGCCCTCTTCGCAGGCCAGCGCCAGATCGTGCACAACCATCACCACGCACTTGCCCGCATCGCGCAGGGCATGCAGAAGTTCCAGCAGTTCCAGCTGGTGGCGCACGTCCAGATAGGTCATCGGCTCGTCGAGCAGCAGGTTTTGCGCGCCCTGGGCGATGAGCATGGCCAGATAGGCCTTCTGCCGCTGGCCGCCGGAGAGCGTGCGCAGTTCGCGCGCGGCGCAATCGAGCATGCCGGTTTTGCGCAGGGCGCTTTCCACAGCTTCCTCGTCGGCGGGGCGCAGGCGGTGCGAAAGGCCAAGGTAGGCAAAGCGGCCATGGCTGACCAGAGAGCGCACGGTGATGGCGGGCAACGGGCGGCTCTGCGGCAAAAAGGCCAGCGCGCGGGCAAAGGCGCGGGCGTCGTAAGCGGACGCGGGGCGGCCATCCACGGCGATCTCCCCCGCCCCCGGCCTGAGAAGACGCGCGCAGAGTTTTAAGCAGGTGGACTTGCCCGAGCCGTTGGGGCCGACCACGCAGGTTAGTTTTCCATCTTCAAAGGCGCAGGTCAGGCCGTTGAACAGGGGCGTTTCGCCATAACCGAAGGACATGTTTTTCAGCTGAATCATCCGCGTCCCCCCTTGCGCTGGCGCAGGAGCAGCCAGATGAAGAACGGGCCGCCAAGGAGCGCCAGAAGAATGCCCACCGGCACTTCGTAGGGCGCGAAGGCCGTGCGGGCGATGGTATCGCAGACAAGCACGAACAGCGCCCCGCCCAGCATGGAGAGGGGCAAAAGCGTGCGGTTCTCCCCGCCCGTCAGGCGGCGCAGGGCGTGCGGCACGATGAGGCCGACAAAGCCCAGAAGACCCGAAAAGCTGATGGCCGCGCCCGCCAGTACCGAGGCGAGCATGAGCTGCCCCACGCGCGCTCGGCGCACGCGCAGGCCGATGGACTGGGCGACCTCATCCCCCAGCCCCAGTATGTCGAGGCGATCCGCCGTCAAAAGCGCCAGCAGCAGCGCCGGGGCGATGTAAGCTGCCGCCGTATAGACGCGCGCGGCGGAGACGCCGGAAAAGCCGCCGACCATGAAGGCGCTCATGCCCAGCGTCGCCTCGGGTTCCAGCGTGGTGACGAGATCTGTCCCGGCGGAGAGGATGGCGTTGACCGCCACGCCCGCGAGCACCACCGTCAGCCGCGAAGCGCCCATGCGCCCGGCCAGTAGGAGGATGAGCAGCGAGGCCGCCAGCGCGCCCAGAAACGCCGCCGCGGGCAAAAACGTCGCCGCGGCGGGAAAGAAACAGGCGCAGAGCAGCGTGGCAAAGCCCGCGCCAGCGTTGACGCCAACGATGTTGGGGCTGGCCAGCGGATTGAGCAGCACACCCTGCAATATGACGCCGGACACGGCCAGCGCCGCGCCGGAAAGCAGAGCCGCCAGCGTGCGTGGCAGGCGGATGTAGAGGAGGATGCGGGCAGCGGGAGAATCCACACCTTCGCGCACAGCCTGCCAGAGTTCGCGCGGCGAAAGGCCGCTCGCGCCGAGGCACATCGAGGCGATAGCCGCGGCGAGGAGCAGCAAAAACAGTATGACGGCGCACAGGCGCGCTTTACGCTTCAAAGAGAAGTTCATAGAGATAGGCATAACTCTCCGCCCAACGCGCGTTGGGCTTGTAGTGGAACAGATCGCGCGGCAGCACGTAGACGCGGCCCTCCCGCACGGCTGTTAGGCCCTGCCACGCGGGGTTTTGCCCCAGCGTTTCTTCCACGACGGCCAGCGCCGCTTCCTCATCGCCGCCCATGACGCTGATGAAGATGCAGTCCGGGTCTTCGACGACGATGGCCTCCAGCGTCAGTTCTTCGAGCAGGGACGGCTGTCTGGCTGCGATGTTGACGCAGCCGAGGTCCTCGAGCATCGCGCCGGCGAGGTTGTCGTCCGCCTTGGCCTTGACGCCCGTGGAGTAGGCGCGCAAAAGCAGCACTGTGGGCGCGTTTTGCGCCTGTGCGCTGGCGATGGTCTGGGCGATTGCCGCCTCCATGGGCGGGACGATGGCCTCATAGAGGTCGCGCCGGCCGGTGAGCGCGGTGAATACGTCCATCATCCGCGCGTAGTCCTGCCAGGTATCGACGCGAAAAGCGGCGCAGGGCACGCCCGCCGCTTCCAGCACTTCCGCGGCGCTGACCTGCGCGGCGATGTCCAGGGAGAGAAGGACCAGATCGGGGTCGAGAGCGAGGACGAGTTCAAGGTTGGGCTCCTTGGTGGTGCCGATGATCTGCGCCTCACCCAGATCCATACCGCGCTCGCTGACAGCGCCCTCAGTCGCGCCGACCAGCGTGCCGCCCGCCTGCGCCCACGCCTCGGCATAGGAGCCGTAGAGGCTGACTACGCGCCGCGGCGCGGCTGTGGGGATGGCCGCGCCCCGGTCATCCAAGAGCGCCCCTTCCGCCCCCGCGATGGAGGGCAGAAGGAGCAGCGCAATCAGCAGCAGGCCAAGGAGTCGTTTCCTCATGCCTGGCGCTCCTTGAGGGGCGCGGCGAGGATGGCGTCCTTGCGCAAAAGCAGATCGTCGGTGGCGATGGCGGCTTCAAAGGCGTCCACGCCCACGCGGTCGATGGCCGCGCCTAGGCGCTCCTTCACGAAAGCATTCTCGCGGAACCAGAGGATGGTCTTTTCCACCAGCGCGTCCAGTTCCTCGCGCTTGTAATAACGGCTCAGACGCGTGCCCATGCGGGTGTGCTTGCCCCAGGTGCCGCCGACAAAGACGGCGAACACAGGCTCGTCCACCGCCGGGGTGACGCCAAAGGGGCACTTTTCGACGCAGACGCCGCAATCGTTGCACAGCGCTTTATCTACCCGCGCCTTGCCGTCCACGACCTTGACGGCGCGCATCGGGCAGCGCTCGGCGACGAGGCATTTTTTGCAGCCGCGGCACTTTTCCAGATCGTAGACGGGCGGGCGATGCGCTTCGATGCCAAAATCGTTGAGGGAGGGCTTCATGCAGCTGTTCGGGCAGCCGCCCACGGCGATCTTGAACTTGTGCGGCAGGGCGACGCTGCCCCAGCCGGTATAGAACTTGTCGTACAGTTCGGCGCAGATGGCCTGCGTGTCGGCATTGCCGTAGACGCAGGTGGTGCCCTTGCAAGCCGTCAGGGGGCGAACCTTCGCGCCGGTGCCGCCGATGACGAGGCCTGCATCCACGGCGAATTGACGGACGGCCTCCACATCCTCCAGATGGATGCCGGGCATCTCCACCTGCAGGCGCGAGGTGATGGCCACATGCCCGTCGCCGTATTTTTCGGCGCACTCGGCGAGGCTCTTGAGCTGTTGGGCGGTCAGGGTGCCGTTTTTGTTGACGGCGCGGGCGGAAAACGTGTCCGTGCCGCGGTTGTGCAGAAAGCCGAGAGACTTTACGCGAGCGATCTCCTGCGGGGTGGGTGTGGCCATATGTATCATTCTCCTTTGTATCGCGGTCAAGGGCGCCGCGTCTTTTCTCATTTTATCATATCTTTATGCCGCTTGGCAAGGGGAGCCGCAGCGCGCAAAAACGTCCGCCCCATGGGGAGCGGACGCGAGGAAGCCGGCAAAGCAGGCGGACGCGCGCATCAATTCATCATCGCCGCGATTTCCTCTTCGCTGAGGTCGGGTTGCAGGGCGCGATTGACGGCGGAGGCGATGACGCCCGCCGCGTCGGCGATGAGATCGTCAATCTCGCGCGGCGTGACTACCATTTCTCCATGCTCCCCCTCGAGTAACTCCGCCTCTACATGATCAAGCGCCTCCTCGCCCGTGTCCGGGGAAAGCGCCTCCATGGCGTCGCGCGCCAGCGTGGCCGCGTAGATCACCGTGGGCATGCCGATGGCGATGACCGGTACGCCCAATGCTTCCCGCGTCAGGCTGCGGCGGTGGTTGCCCACGCCGGAGCCAGGCTGTATGCCGGTATCGGTAAGCTGTATGGCGGTGCCGATGCGTCCGGCGGCGCGGGCGGCGAGGCTGTCGACGCAGAGGATCGCGCGCGGGCGCACTCTGGCGGTGATCGCCTCGACCATCTCCATGGTTTCCACGCCGGTGACGCCCAGCACGCCCGGGGCGATGGCGCAGACGCTGCGCATGCGCTCGTCGGCAAAATCCGGCAATTCTTCGAACATGTGGCGCGTGACCAGCGTGCGATCGACGGTCTGCGGGCCGAGGGAGTCCGGCGTGATGCGGCGGTTGCCCAGCCCCACCACCAACACCGGCGCGTCGCCCTCGCGCCCCAGCATGCGTGCGATCTCCTCGCCGAGCAGGTTGGCCACGGCCAGCCTCGCGTCGAGATCGCGCCGGCGCATGGCCGCGCATTCCAGCGTCATGTAGACGCCGACGGCCTTGCCGAGGGCGCGCGAGGCCGCCTCCGTTTCTATGATGACCTCCGTGAGCGTCACGCCCATCGCCTCCCAATGGCTGACGCGCACGCCCGGAAAGCCGCCTTCCGGCCCCTGAAAGGATTCCATCGCCAGATCGGTGCGGATCTGCCGCATTGAAAACACCTCGCTCATCGCGGAATTTGGCATTAGTTTACCCAAGTTTTTCATCAAAATGTATGAATCCCCTTGCATTTTTGCCCGCCGCGTGCTAAAATAGATGATGCTGATTTTCCCGGGGGAGGTGAACACTTTGCCGAATATCAAGTCCGCCATGAAGCGCGTGAAGGTCAACGAGAAAAAGAACCTGCGCAATCGCATGATCAAGTCCGCGATGAAGACCCAGGTCAAAAAGTTCGAGACCGCCCTTTCCGCTGGCGAGGTCGATGGCAAGCTGCTCAGCGCGACGCAGGGCGCGATTGACAAGGCTGTCACGAAGGGCGTTATCCATAAGAACGCTGCCAATCG
>CAMMGP010000083.1 GCA_946496415.1 uncultured Clostridia bacterium
CGCTCCACAGCGCGCGCCGCAGCCGAACGCGCGCCGGCCGCAGGGCGCCGGCTCCGGACGCAAGGACAAGAACCCGCGCCGGCGCATCATCTTCATCGCTGCGCTCGTTATCATCGTCGCCCTGCTCTGGTACGCGCTGGATACGCTGATCACGCTCGGCGTGGGCACGCCGCGCTTTTACAACGTCTACGTCAACGGCGTTTCCCTGCGCGGCTACACCCGCGAAGATGGATTTGCTATGTTCGCGGAGTTCGAAGAAGATTGGAAGACGCGCGCCTATGAACTCTATTTTGGCGATTCAAGCTGGACGTTCTCTCCGGCCACGGTCAACGCGCAACTCAATGAGGAAACCGTGCTGGAGCGCGCCTGGAATTATGGACGGGTGGGCAGTATCTCCTACCGCAAACGCCAGATCAAGGCGCTCAACCGCGACGGCTACCGCTTTGAGAGCGATATCACCTACGACGAAACCATGCTGGAAAACTTCCTCTCCGGCATCCGCGACGCCATCAACACCGACCCCGTGGACGCGGTCATCGCCGCGGAAGTGGACGGGCCGCGCGTGATCACCGAATCGCGCGTCGGCTATCAGCTTGAGGAAGAGGAGACGCGGGCGCTGTTGCGCGACCTGCTCATCTACGGCTCGGAAGAGACGCGCGTGGAACTGCCCGTGATCGTGACCGAACCCAACGTCACCACGGAAGAGGCGCAGGCCACGCTGGGCAGCGGCGAAGTCGTGGGCGAATGCACGACCAGCATCGAAGGCAGTTCCTCCAACCGCAAGACCAATGTGCGCGTCGCGCTTTCGCGCTTCAACGGCCTGCGCGTCGACCCGGGCGAAACGGTGAGTTTCAACGCGGTGGCGCTGGAGCGCACGCTGGGTAACGGCTACAAGGAGGGCATCGAATACTCCGAGGGCGAGAGCACGACCGGCATCGGCGGCGGCACCTGCCAGGCCTCCACGACGCTCTACGGCGCGCTCTTGCAGGCGGGCGTGACCATTCTCGAACGCCACAACCATTCGATGACCGTCGGATACGTCGAACCAAGCCTCGACGCTTCCGTGACGGATACGGGCAGCAAGGATCTGGTGTTCCGCAACGATTCGGATCTGCCCATCTATATCTACACAACGGTGACGGACACCACCGCGACGGTGCGCATTTACGGCGAAAAGCCGCCGTACCGCTACGTGTTCCGCTCCATCGTGATCGAGGACGAGATCCAGCCCACCGAAGAGACTGTGCGCACCGATACCGAGGGGCGCTACGCCACCTACACCGACGAAAAGGTGCTGGTGACCGAGGGCAAGACCGGCATGCGCAGCCAACTCTGGCGCGACAGCTTCGACTGGGAGACGAATGAGTTTGTCGAGACTGTACAGATCTCGTCCGACTATTATACGCCCGGAAGGAATATCTATTATGTCGGCGTGCAGCCGCGCTATGCGCCCACGCCCTCCAATCCTACGACCGGAAACTGGTGAACGAAAGGAGTCCTCTATGAAGCAGTGCTTTCTGACCACGAACGGCCCCAAGGCCATCGGCCCCTATTCCACCGCCGTGATCTGCGGGCGGACGGTCTATCTCTCGGGCATGATCCCCGCCGACCCGGCCAGCGGAAAGATCGTCGAAGGCGGCGTGGAAGCGCAGGCCACGCAGGTGTTTGAAAACATAGGCACCGTGCTGGGCGAGATGGGGCTGACGTTGGCAAACGCTCTCAAGGCTACCGTATTCCTCACCGACCTAAACGATTTTGCCGCCGTCAACGCCATTTATGAGCGCTATTTCGGCCCCGACTATCCCGCTCGCAGCTGTGTGGAGGTTTCCCGCCTGCCCGCCGGCGCGCGCGTGGAAGTGGAGCTGATCTGCGAAAAGACCGAAGGCTGACCAGTATGCACAGCAGGGGGCGTTCGCGGCGCGGCAGGCAGATCGCCGCGGACGTTGTACACACGAGCAAAGGAGTGTTTAAGGGTGTTTGACAGCGCAAACATATCCATCTTCGCGGGCAGCGGCGGACAGACCTTCGCCGAGCGCATGTGCCGTTATATGGGCCGCAAGGTGGGCAATTCGGAGGTTATCACGTTTTCTGAGGGCAACACGTTTGTCCGCATCAACGAATCCGTCCGCGACCGCGATGTATATCTCGTGCAGCCCATCGGCATGCACTCCAACAATGAATTTGTCGAGATCCTTTTCTGGATGGACGCTTTCAAGCGTGCCAACGCTCTGACGGTAACGCTGGTCATGCCTTACTTTGCCTATGCAAAGGGCGACAAAAAGGACGAACCGCGCGTCTCCATCCGCGCGCGCGTGTGCGCCGAGTGCATGGAGTTGGCCGGCGCCGACCGCTTTGTGACCATGGATCTGCACGCGCAGCAGGTGCAGGGCTTCTTCAAAAAGCCCATGGATCACCTCTACGCCATGCCGATGCTGGTGGAAGTGGTGCGCAGCATGGATCTTTCCAACGCCGTGGTCGTCTCCCCGGACGCGGGCTTTGCCAAGCAGGCGCGCAAATACGCCAACGCGCTGGGCCTGCCCATCGCCATCGGCGACAAGGAGCGCACCGACCACACTGAGAACGCCCATGTGCTGGAAGTCATCGGCAACGTCGAGGGCAAGGACTGCCTGGTGGTGGACGATTTCACCATCTCCGGCGGCACGCTGGTCAACCTCGCCGACGCTTTGAAAAAGCACGGCTGCAAGCGCGTATACGCTCTGCTTTCGCACAACATCATCTCCGCGCGCGGCGTGGCCAAGATCGACGCCAGCCCCATCGAGGCCGTGTTTTCCACGGATACGGTGGATAACCCCAACATCATCGGCCATCCCAAATTCAAGACCATCTCGGTGGCGCCGATGTTCGCCGAGACGATCATGCGCTTTTACAACTATGAGTCCATCAGCTCGATGTTCTCGCAGCTTCCGGAGAGCATCGTGCGCGCGGGCTTTGAACTGGCCGATTTGCAGCTGTAAGACGGAGGACGGAAATGAATCATTTTGCTGGCGCGAAGCGCCTCGTATTCAAGGTGGGCACTTCGACGCTGACGCATGAAACGGGCAAGTTGAACCTTCGGCGCATGCGCGATCTGGCGCGCGTGCTGTCGGATCTGAAAAACGCCGGGCACGAGATCGTACTCGTCTCCTCGGGCGCCATCGGCGTGGGCGTGGGCAAACTCAAACTGGAGCGCCGTCCGCACGATATCGGCGGCCGGCAGGCCTGCGCTGCCGTGGGCCAGTGCGAGTTGATGTACATATACGACAAGCTGTTCAGCGAGTACGGCCACGTCACCGCCCAGGTGCTGCTCACGCGCGACTGCGTGGACGACCGCCTGCGCCGCATGAACATACAAAACGCCTTTGAGCGCCTGCTGGACATGGGCGCGCTGCCCATCATCAACGAAAACGACACCGTGGCCGTCGAGGAGATCGTCTTTGGCGACAACGACACGCTCTCGGCGCTGGTGGCCCGCGAAGTGCGCGCCGACGCGCTCATCATACTCACCGACATCGACGGCCTGCACGAGCGCAACCCGCGCGAAGACCCGACCGCGCCGTTGATCCACGTGGTGGAGGCGATCACCCCCCACACACGCGAGATCGCCGGCGGCACCGGTTCCAGCCGCGGCACGGGCGGCATGATCACCAAGATTGAGGCCGCCGACATCGCCACCCGACAGGGCATCACCCCCGCCATCATCGACGGTTCTGACCCCGAGGATATCTATCGTCTGCTCGACGGCGAGGAGATCGGCACGGTCTTTCTCGCGCACAGGGAGGATCAGGCATGACGGATCTGAACATCATCGGCGCAGCGGCCAAAGACGCCGCCTTCGCGCTGGCAAACGCCTCCACGGCGCAGAAAGACGCCGCGCTCATGGCCATCGCCGCCGCTCTGGAAGCGCGCGCGGCGGACATACTTTCCGCCAACAGGGAGGATGTTGAAGCGGCGCGCGCGGGCGGCATGTCCCCCTCCATGCTCGACCGGCTCTCGCTTTCCGAGGCACGCGTCAAGGGCATGGCCGAGGGCGTGCGCGATGTGGCGAAGCTTCCCGATCCCGTGGGCCGCGTGCTTTCCGGCTCCACACTTGCCTGTGGGCTGGCGATGGAAAAAATTACTGTGCCCCTGGGCGTGATCGGCATCATCTTCGAGGCCCGGCCCAACGTCACCTCTGACGCGGCGGCGCTCTGCCTAAAGAGCGGCAACGCCTGCATACTGCGCGGCGGCAAGGAGGCCATCCGCTCCAACACAGCCATCGCCAAAGTGATGCGCGGGGCGCTCAAGGAGGCGGGCCTTGACGAGAACTGCGTCTGCCTCATCGAGGACACCGACCGCGCCACCGCCACGGCGATGATGCGCCTCAACCGCTATATCGACTGCCTCATCCCCCGCGGCGGCGCGGGCCTGATCCGCTCCGTAGTGGAAAACGCCACCGTTCCGGTGATCGAGACGGGCGTGGGCAACTGCCACGCCTATGTGGAAAAGACCGCCGACATCGCCATGGCCGCAGAGATCGTCTTCAACGCCAAGACCTCGCGCCCCTCGGTGTGCAACGCGCTGGAGACGCTTTTGGTGGACGAAGCCATCGCCGAAACGGCGCTGCCGGTCATCGCCGCGCGGCTGAAGGAGAAAAACGTGGAGTTGCGCGGCTGCCCGCGCACCTGCGCTATCCTTCCGGAGGCTGTGCCCGCCTGCGAAAACGATTATGAAGTGGAGTTTCTCGACTACATCCTTGCGGTGAAGGTCGTTTCCGGCATCGACGAGGCCATCGCCCACATCCGCCGCTATTCCAGCCACCACAGCGAGTGCATCGTCACCCGCGATCTGGCCGCGGCGCGCCGCTTCACCCGCGAAGTCGATTCGGCGGCGGTGTACGTCAACGCCTCCACGCGCTTTACCGACGGCGGCGTTTTCGGCCTCGGCGCGGAGATCGGCATCTCCACGCAGAAGCTGCACGCGCGCGGGCCCATGGGCCTGGAAGCGCTCGTCTCCTACAAATACGTGCTTTACGGCGACGGACAGGTGCGCTGAGCGATAAGCCGGCGGCCCCTCGCATACGCTTAAGCAGGACTGGAAGATCCCAACAGAATCGGCAGGGAATTCGCTTTGCGTGGCGCGTCCGCGTGAAGCGCCGGCCGCTCTGTTGGGTTTTTTCAGGAAAACTGGCGGCGAGGTGTTGCCCGTGAAGAAGCGAAAAATCCCTCTGCAGTTGTGCTGGGCGCCAAATTTGCAACGCGAAGTGCGCGTGACCACCGTCGGCAGCGCGCGGGCGCTGGTGGAAAACCATCTGGGGCTGCTCGCCTATGGCCCGGAACAGGTGCGCGTGCGCTGCCGTCGGGGCGCGGCCAGCGTCAAGGGAGAGGGCCTTGCGCTGCGCGAAGTGCGCAAGGACGCGCTCATCGTCACCGGACGCATCGACAGCGTGGAGCTTGGCCATGATCCGTCTGCGGGTTGAGGGGCTGATGCTCGAGCGCCTGCTCGAGCGCGCCATGGAGCGCGGCGCGACCTTCAGGCGCGTAGAGCGCGACGGAGAGCGGGCGCTGACGCTCGATACCGGCGAGCGCGGCGCGCGCATCGTGCGCGAACTCTGCGCGCGGCACTCGTTGCGGCTGGAGGAAACGCGCGTTTCGGGCCTGAGCGCGCTGAAACGCTTCTGCCTGCGCCGCTGGACGCTGCTGCCCGGAGTTCTGCTTTGCGCGGCGCTGTTGTGCCTGTATCTGCAGCGCGTCTGGATGGTGGACGTGGCCTTCGTCGGCGAGCGCCCGGCGGGATTCAGCGAGGCCGATGTGCGCGAGATGCTCGCGGAGATGGGCGCGCGTCCCGGGATGCTCGCGCGCAACGTGGACACGGACGAGATCGAATTGGCGCTCTCGGCGCGCTCGGAGGACTTTTCCTTCGTCGGCGCGCGCGTGCAGGGCGTGCGGCTGTTGGTGGAGGTCGCCCCTTCCCTGGAGGAACCCGAGGTCTACGCGCTTGACGAGGCGCGCGATCTGGTGGCCGCCTGCGACGGCGTCATCGTCTCTGTCAACGCCCAGAGCGGCGAGGCGGCGGTCGAGGCCGGCGACACCGTGCGCAAGGGCGACGTGCTCATCCGCGGCGAGGAGCGCGCCGGCGCTGAAGAAACGCGCGGCATAGCGGCGCGGGGCGAGGTG
>CAMMGP010000084.1 GCA_946496415.1 uncultured Clostridia bacterium
ATATCGAGGGGCAACCCTTCATCGAGGCCATCCGCCAATTTCAATGGGAAGTGCCACCGGAGCGCACGCTGTTTATCCATGTCACCCTCATCCCGTACCTGAAAACGTCGCAGGAACTCAAAACCAAGCCCACGCAGCACTCGGTCAAGGAATTGCAGGGCATGGGCATCCACCCCGGCATGCTCGTCTGCCGCAGCGACTATCCCATCCCGCCGGAGATGCGGGCAAAACTCTCGCTGTTTTGCAATGTCCCCGCCAGGCGCATCATCCAGAACCTTGACGCCGAATCGCTCTATCAGGTGCCCTTGATGCTGGAGCGGGAAGCGTTCGCCGACAAGGTCTGCGAAGCGCTGCAACTGCCCGTCCGCGCGCCGGAATTGCAGGACTGGGAGGAAATGGTCGACCGCTTCCAGCATCCCGAGCGCGAAGTGACCATCGCGCTGGTGGGCAAGTACATACAACTCCACGACGCCTATCTCTCCGTGGTCGAGGCGTTGCAGCACGGCGGCATCGCCCACCGCGCCCGCGTGCGCGTCAAATGGATACAGGCGGATGATCTCGCCGGCCCGGAAACAGACGTGGACGCCGCCTTTGCAGACGTGCAGGGCATCCTTGTGCCCGGCGGTTTTGGCAATCGCGGCATCGAGGGCAAGATGATCGCCGCGCGCTATGCCCGCGAGCATGGCGTTCCCTATCTGGGCATCTGTCTTGGCATGCAGACGGCGGTAATGGAGTTCGCCCGCGATGTCTGCGGCATGGAAGGCGCGTCCTCCACGGAGTTCGATCCCGATACGCCCTATCCCGTCATCGACATCATGGAGGAGCAGAAGGGCCTTGAGCAGACAGGCGGCACCATGCGCCTCGGCGCGTATCGCTGCCGCCTCGCGCCGGACAGCCTCCTGCATGCGCTCTATGGCGCGGACGAGATCTTCGAGCGCCACCGCCACCGCTATGAGTTCAACAACGCCTATATCGAGGCGTTCACCGCCCACGGCCTGCGCGTCGCCGGCGTCAACCCGGAGCGCAACCTGGTGGAGGCTGTGGAACTTGTTGAGCACCCGTGGTTCGTGGGCGTGCAGTTCCATCCGGAATTCAAATCCCGCCCCAATCGCCCGCATCCCCTGTTTACCGGCCTGGTGGGCGCGGCCATTCGCCGCGCGGAGGAGGAAACATGCTAGAAAAGATCGTCATACTGGACTTTGGCGGCCAGTACAACCAACTCATCGCCCGCCGCGTGCGCGAAGCCGGCGTCTACTGCGAGATCCTCAACTACGCCGCTCCCATGGCTTCCTGGGCGGACGAAAGCCTACGCGGCATCATCCTCACCGGCGGCCCCAACAGCGTTTATGAAGAGGGCGCGCCGCGCCTTGGCGGGGAGATTTTCTCCCTCGGCGTGCCGGTGCTGGGTATCTGCTACGGCATGCAGCTGATCAATTACATACTCGGCGGCACGGTCGAACATGCCGACGCCGGCGAGTACGGCCACACGGAGTTGAACGTCCGCGGCGGCAAGCTTTTTGAGGCCGTCTCCTCCGAAACAGTGGTCTTCATGAACCACACCGACCGTGTGGCGCAGATGCCCGAGGGCTTCCAATGCGACGCCAGCACGCGGCATTGCCCCGTGGCCGCCTTCTCCTGCCCGGAAAGGGGCGTCTACGGCGTGCAGTTCCACCCCGAAGTGCGCCATACCGTGGAAGGAACGACCGTTTTGCGCAATTTCGTGCTTGGCGTTTGCGGCTGCAAGGGCGATTACCGCGCCGAGGACATGATCGAGAGCATGCTGCGCGACGTCCGCGCGCAGGTGGGGGAGGGCAAGGTGGTGGCCGGCCTCTCCGGCGGCGTCGATTCCTCCGTGGCCTGCGCTCTGGCGGAACGGGCACTTTCCAAAGGCCAGCTTACCTGCGTGTTTGTCGATCATGGCCTTTTGCGCCTCAATGAGGCCGAGAGCGTTCTTCGCACCTACCGCGACGCCATGGGCCTCAACGTCGTCTACGTGGACGCCTCCGAGCGCTTCCTCACCGCGCTTTCCGGCGTCACCGACCCGGAGAAAAAGCGCAAGATCATCGGCGAACTGTTCGTGCGCGTCTTTGAGGAAGAGGCGAAAAAGACCGGCGCGCAGTTCCTCTTGCAGGGCACCATCTACCCGGACCGCATCGAGAGCGGCATGGGCGGTTCGGCCACCATCAAGAGCCACCACAACGTCGGCGGCCTGCCCAAAGATTCTCTGTTTAAGAAGGAAAACATCGTCGAACCGCTCAAATCCCTGTTCAAGGATGAAGTGCGCGCCGTCGGCGAAGCGCTGGGCATCCCGCGCCGCATGGTCTGGCGGCAGCCGTTCCCCGGCCCTGGCCTCGCCGTGCGCGTGGTGGGGGAGATCACCCGCGAAAAGCTCGATATCCTCCGCAAGAGCGACGCCATCTATCTGGAAGAGCTGGAAAACGCCGGCCTTTCCGAAAACATCTGGCAGTCCTTCGCCGTGCTCACCGGCTCAAAGACCGTAGGCGTCATGGGCGATGGCCGCACCTACGCCTATTGCGTCGCCCTGCGCGCCGTCACCAGCGACGACGCCATGACCGTGGAAGCCGCGGAGCTTCCCTACCCGGTACTCAAGAAGTGCGTCAGCCGCATCATAGGCGAAGTCCCCGGCGTCAACCGCGTCGTCTACGACATCACCGGCAAACCCCCGGGAACGATTGAGTGGGAATGACCCAGACAGATCTTTAAGCGCCCTGGTGCCCTTGGAAACAAGGAACTCCAGGGCGCTTTTGTTTTGCGCAAAAGCATGGCGATTGCCAATGGGGCAACTGTACAGCGCTTCTTTCGGCAAAAATCAGCGTTTGTCATCGTCAAAAACGGACGTATGGATAATCTGCATGTCGAACGGCAGTAATGGGACGGTAAATTTGGCGCGCGCCCTCTAAAGAACGCGCTTTCTCTCGCCAAAGACGGGGCCTGTATCGATGCGCTCTGCTTGCGCCGGCCCTTGGAAGATGAAACGGAGCAGCCCGATTTACAAAAGAGGCTGCTCCGTTTTGCGCCGTTGCCGCAGTGACTGCGAACGTCAGCCGAGCGATTCGTCCGCGAGTTCCTGAGCAGCGCCGTCGGAAAACGATGGGCGGTATTTATAAAACACGTAGAAGGACATGATGACGGTCAGCATATCCGCGACCGCCTGCGCCCAGACAATGCCGTACATGCCGAAGATGGCGTTGAGCAGAAAGAGCATGGGGATGTTCAGAACCAGCCACCGCGTCACGCCCAGAAACAGGGAGATGCGTCCCTTACCGAAAGCCTGGAACAGGTAGACGGTGAAGAAACTCAAAAACATCAGCGGCGTGGCCAGAACGCGAACGCGCAGGAATTGCGAGGCCAGTGTCATCGTCTGAGCGTCCGCGATGAACAGGCCGGCGAACTGCACGGCGAAGATCTCATACAGCACGATGCTGATGCCCGCGACCACCAGGCCCAGCGTGCGGGAGAGGCGGATGGCGTCATGCGTGCGCTTTTCGTTTCTGGCGCTGAAATTGTAAGCCACCAGAGGCATCATTCCCTGGCAGATACCAATGCCCACATTGAGCGGGAAGCGCTCGACCTTGAGCACGATGCCGATGGCGGCCAGAGCCAGATCGTGATAGGAAACCATCAGCTTGTCGATGATCACGTAGTCCAGATCGAACAAAAGCGACGCTACCGCCGAGGGAATGCCCACGGCGAGCACGCCGAGCATGTTGGCGCGGCGCGGGAGCCCCACTTTGGGCGAAAACGTGACCGCAGAAGTTCGTCCGATGCGCAACAGAACGAAGAGGAAATAGAGAAAGGCCACGCAGTTGGAAAGGCAGGTGGCGATACCGGCGCCAAGCACTTCATAGCCGTCCGGCAACAGCACGAACATGAACAGGGGGTCCAGGGCGATGTTCAAAAGTCCGCCGAGTATGATGCCGACGCTGGCCTCCTTGGAAAGCCCGATGCTGCGGATCAGGTTGGACAGCACATTGGATAAAACGGTGGGGATGCCGCCAAAGACGATGACGCACATCGCGTACTGACGGGCATATTCGTAAGTGTTTTCCCCGGCGCCCAACAAGCTGAGGATGGGATGCATGAAAACGGCGATGCACACGGAGAACAGCGCCGAGATGCACAGCGCCAGATACAGCGAAAAGGCGCTGACGCGCTTGGCTTCCTGCGCCTCCGATTGGCCGAGCAGGCGGGCAATCAGCGATCCGCCGCCGATACCCGCCAAACCGGACAGGCACAGCGTGATGTTGAATACAGGCAGGATCAGAGAGGTGCCCGCGACCATGTACGGGTTGTTCGTCTGCCCCACGTAAAACGTGTCCGCCATGTTGTAGATGAGGACGATCAGCTGACTGACCACCGCGGGGACGATCATTTTGCGCAGCGCAGTCGGGATCGGCAGTTTTTGAAACAGATCCTCTTTGGAAAAGTCCGCCTTGGCTTGCATTCGCTTTCCACCTGAACTTTCTTGCGTATCTCGCGGGGCAGGCGCTGAAGCAAAGCGCCGCGCCGCATCATGTGCCATTATAACACATGCGCCTGGAATATGCCATCAGCCGCGCGATAAATATGCGCGTTGCAGCGGCCTTGAACGCATTGGCGCTGCGCCGGCCGCGGCGAATACCTGTCAGAGCGCAAAAAAGAGGACGAACGCAAAGACAGATTGCGCTCGTCCTCAAGTGGCGGAGGAGGAGGGATTCGAACCCTCGAACGGCTTTTGACCGTTACGCGATTTCCAGTCGCGCGCCCTCGACCAAGCTAGGCGACTCCTCCACGTTTGCTATGCTGTTTTCGCCGCGCATCCACGGCGCGGAACAGTGGATATTATAGCACGCGCGGGGCGAAAATGCAAGAGGCTTTACAAAAATTTGTCAGGAAAGTTTGTTCGGAAGAATGAAGGAAAGTTTCTTCGGCGCGCCGGGAATTGTTGCAAACTTTACACCTGTGTCGTATAATATTGGCATCATGTAGCAAATGGAGGAGACGGTATGCAGACCATTCGCTTCGATTTTAACCCGATGATGGCCGAATACGTTGGCGAGCACGGCATCGCGCGCGCTGAGATGGAAACTCTTTTTGGCGCCATGCGCGACGCGCACGCCATGGTCGAGGCTGGCCGCGGCAAGGGCATGCAGGGCTGGATGACGCTGCCATACGATCAGGAAGAGGTCCTTTCCGCCATCGAGAAGACAGCCGCGCGCGTGCGCGATGAATTTGACGCCTTTGTCGTCCTCGGCATCGGCGGTTCCGCGCTCGGCCCGGCGGCCGTGCATCAGGCGCTCAAGCACCTGCACTACAACGAGTTGCCCAAGGAAAAGCGCGGCGGCCCGCGTCTCTACATCGAAGACAATGTCGATCCTGAGCGCATGGCGGCGCTTCTGGACGTCATTGATCTGAAGACCACCTGCTTCAACGTCATCACCAAGTCCGGCGGCACGGCTGAAACCATGAGCCAGTACCTCATCGTGCTCGACCTGCTCAAAAAGGCCGTGGGCGACGACTACCGCCGCCATATCATCGTCACCACCTCCAAGGAAAAGGGCTTCCTCATCAAGATCGCCCGCGAGGAGGGCTACGAGACGTTCTACATCCCCGACGGCGTGGGTGGCCGCTTCTCTGAACTCAGCCCGGTCGGCCTGCTCGCCGCCGCCGTCACCGGTGTGGACATCCGCGCCATGGTCGCCGGCGCGCGCGCCATGGACGAGCGCTGCGCTTCCAACGACGCTTTGAAGAACCCGGCGCTGTTTGAGGCCGGCCTGATGGTCGCCGCCATGCGCAAGGGCATGAACATGTCCGTGATGATGCCCTACGCCGACTCCCTCAAACTCATCAGCGACTGGTACGCCCAGCTGTGGGCCGAGAGCCTCGGCAAGAACCTGACGTTGGACGGCAAGCCCTGCCATGTCGGCCAGACGCCCATCAAGGCGCTGGGCGTCACCGACCAGCATTCGCAGCTCCAGCTCTATACGGAGGGCCCGTTCGACAAGGTCATCACCTTCCTGCGCGTGGAGAACTTCCGCGCCACCACGTCCATTCCGCACGGCTGCGTCGACCCGCCCACCATTGCCTTCCTCGGCGGCAAGAG
>CAMMGP010000085.1 GCA_946496415.1 uncultured Clostridia bacterium
ACGCTGTAGCGCATGGCCTCGCCGACAATGGGGCCGCCGCCGGGCAGAAGCTGATCAAGGCGCGCTTCCACGCGCGCGGCATATTCTTTGAGCGTCGTCATGCGTCTTCCTCTCCCTCCAACGGCTCCTCGCCGCTTTCCGTAAGTACGCGGATGCGCCTGTCGCCTTCCTCCAGCAGCGCTTCCAGCCGTTTTTTCAGCGCCATGCCGCGCTCAAAGGCCTGGAAGGACGCCTCCAGCGGCAGCGAGCCGCTTTCAAGGTCGCGCACCAGAGTCTCCAGCTCGTCCATCCCGGATTCAAAGGTGAAGTTCTCCATTCGTTACCTCCGCCGCGACGTTTCCGCCGCGCATATGCACTTCAATGGCGTCTCCCGCGCGCAGCGCGCCCGCTTCGGGGACACACTTACCGTCCTTGAAGACCACGGCATAGCCGCGGCGCACCACGCCTTCGGGATCGAGGGCCGAAAGCGCGCGCGAAGCCAGCGACAGCCGCCGCTCCATGGCGTCGCGCTTTTTCATCAGCGCCACGGGCAGGCGCGCGACGAGCGCCGAAAGCGCCGCCTCCCGCCGCTCGATGAGCATGCGGCGCGGCATGGTCAATGCCGCCGAACCGGCCAGCGCCTGCAAGCGCGCGTGGCGCAACTGTTGCGCCCGCGTGAGCGCCGTCGTCAACTGCCGCGAAAGCGAATCGACCGATTGTTTGAGTTCCGCCACCATCGGCACGGCCAACTCCGCGGCGTTGGAAGGCGTGGAGGCGCGCGCGTCGGCGGCGAAATCGGCGATGGTGAAATCCGTCTCGTGGCCGACGCAGGAGATCACCGGAATGCGCGAGGCGACGATGGCCCGGGCGACGATCTCCTCGTTGAAGGGCCAGAGATCCTCGATGGAGCCGCCGCCGCGGCCGACGAGGATCACGTCCGGACGCCCGTCCTCGTTGAGGCGCTCGATGGCGCGCACGATCTCCTCCGCCGCGCCCGCGCCCTGCACGGCGCAGGGGGCGAGCAGCACGCCCACGTTGGGATCGCGCCGCTTGGAAACGCGAATGATATCGCGAATGACCGCGCCCGAACGCGATGTGGCCACGCCGATCATTTTGGGCAGCAGCGGCAGTTCGCGCTTGCGCGCGGGATCGAAGAGGCCTTCCGCCGCCAGGGCTTTCTTCAGCGCCTCAAAGCGCAGGTAGAGGTCGCCCAGACCCGCCTGTTCCATGGCGTTGACGTAGAGCTGATAGCTGCCGCTCTGCACGAACACGGAGGCCGCGCCGTGCACGGTGACGCGCATGCCGTCCTCGGGGCGAAAGGTCAGCTGCGCCGCCTGCTGCCGCCAGAGCACGCACTGCACGCGCGAAGTTTCGTCCTTGAGGGCGAAGTAACAGTGGCCGCTTGTGTAGCGCTTGAAGCCGGAAACTTCGCCGCGCACCGTGACGGCGCGCAGCACCGGGTCGCCGGCCAGTTTGCGGCGCACGTACTCGTTGAGTTCTGTGACCGAGAGGGCCCACTTATCATCCATGCCGCTTTTCCGCCGCGAGGATGGCGTTTTGCATCAGCATGGCGATGGTCATCGGCCCCACGCCGCCGGGAACGGGGGTGATGGCGCCGGCGACCGGTTCGGCGCTGGCAAAATCCACGTCGCCCATCAGTTTGCCGTTGTCCAGGCGATTGATGCCCACGTCGATGACTGCCGCGCCGGGCTTGATCATCTCGCCGGTGATCATGCCGGGGCGGCCCACCGCGGCCACGAGTATGTCCGCGTCGCGGGTGAAGCGCGCCAGATCCTTCGTGCGCGAATGGCAGACGGTGACGGTGCAGTGCTCATTGAGCAGCAGCATGGCCATGGGCTTGCCGACGATGTTCGAGCGGCCCACCACCACGGCGTGCTTGCCGGAAAACTCCACGCCTGCGCGGCGCAGAAGTTCCATGCAGCCGGCGGGCGTACAGGGCAGAACGGAAGTTTGGCCCGTGAAGAGGCGGCCGGCGTTGACCACGTGGAAGCCGTCGGCGTCCTTTTCCGGAGCGATCTCCGCCAAAACGCGCGCCTCATTGATGTGTTTGGGCAGGGGCAGCTGCACCAGCATCGCGTCCACCGCCGGATCGGCGTTGAGGGCGCGGATCTGGGCGATGAGTTCTTCTTCCGTCACGCTCTCGGGAAAGAGCAGTTCGCGCGACTCGATGCCGATTTCCTCGCAAGCGCGCTTTTTGTTGCGCACGTAGATCTTGCTGGCAGGATCGTCGCCCGCCAGCAGCACCGCCAAGCAGGGGATGGTGCCGTCTTTGCGCAGGGCCTCTGCCCGCGTCTTCAGTTCCGCGCGGATCTCCGCCGCGACCTGTTTACCGTTCAGAATCGTTGCCATGGATGTATTCCTCCCAACCGATGAGCGCCACGCCGCAGGCGTTGTCGCCCGACATTTCCGGTCTTCCCCAGTGCGCCCGCACGGGGCAGTTCAATCTTTGCAGGCGCGCGGGCAAAAGTTCGCGCAAAAGCGCCGAGGAGGCCACGCCCCCGGAGATCAGCGCCGCGCCGAGGCGGGTTTTTCCATAGGCCCACCCAATGAGCCAGGCCACCGCGCGGGCGAGATAGGAATAGACCTCCGCGGCCACGTCCTCTTTGGCGGCGCCGGCATCCAGCATGCGCATGGCCTGCGCCTCGGCCCCGGAGAAGGAGACTTCCCCCTCCCGGTGCGAAAGCGGGAAGGCGCTTTTTGCCGCGCCCTGCCGCGCCAGCTTTTCCAGCGCCGGGCCCGCCGGGAAGGAAAGGCCCATGCGCACGCCCACGCGGTCGACGAGTTGGCCGGCGTGCAGATCGTTGGAGCCGCCGAGAAGTTCAATCTTCAGGCCTGAGCGCACATGCAGCACTTCCGTGGTGCCCCCGGAGAGGTGCAGGGCGAGAAATTCCTCCGGCAGTGCTCCCGCGCCCTCCATGGCGGCACGCACATGGCCCTGCTGGTGGCTCGTCTCGTAAAAAGGCACGCGCAGCGCGGCGGCGACGGCGCGGGCAAAGCCCGTTCCCGCCGTGAACACCGGCATGTAGGAGCCCTCCGCGTCGCGCGGACGGGCGCTGGCGCAGACGCAGGCGATCTGCGCCTCCCCCGCCTCCATGAACATGTCCTCCATCAGCGCGGGCAGGCGCTGCACATGCTGGAACAGGGCCTCGGACTGCCGAAGGCCCCGCGCGCCCTGCGCCACGTCGAGGAGCCGGCGGCGGCTGCAGAGCACGCCCGTCTCCCCCGCCAGCGCCACGGAGGTGGTATAGCAGCTGGTGTCTACGCCCAGAGCGCACTTCATTGCGCCAGGCTCCTTGAGATGCTGCCGAGCACGCCGTGCACGAACTGCGGCGATTTTTCGCCGGAGTATTGCCGCGCCATCTCCACGGCCTCGTTGATGACCACGGCCTGCGGGGTCTTGCCATGCATGAGTTCACAGGTCGCCAAGCGCAGGATCGCCAGATCGACGCGGGAGATGCGCTCCAGCTTCCAGCCGCAGGCGTTTTCCTCGATGCGATGGTCGATCTCGGCGGCGTTTTCCACCACGCCGCTGAACATGCGCTCCATGAAGGCGCTCTCCTCTTCGCCGGGCTGCACGCCCAGAAGGTCGATGCGCGTATCTTCGCCGCCTTCGCCGCCCATTTCCCATTCGTAGATCAATTTCATGGCGTGCGTGCGCGCCGTGACTCGGTTCATCTTTCCCGCTCCTTTTGACACAAGCATTGCGGTGGCGCGTATCCCGCGCCGCCGCAATGCGATTTTATGGGTCTGATCCAATCAATTTTTGGCCTTGGCGTCCTCGTCTGTTTTCGTTTCGCCGTCAGAGGGCGTGAACAGCGCTTCTTCCGCCTCGTCTTCATCCTCGTCTTCGTCCTCGTCATCGTCGAAAACGAGGACGTTTTCTGCATACGCTTCGTCCGCTTTGGGCGCGTCCTCTTCCGGAGCATCCGCCTGCGGCGCTTCATCCAGCGGCGCGAAGCTGCCCGTCCAGTCCTCCTCGCGCGTCTCCGGTTGTTCGGAAGCATCGTCCACATCCGCGCCGGCGCTCACGGGGACTTCGACCACGGGCTCGGCGGCTTCCTGCGCGGCGACAGCCTCGACGCTCGCATCCTTCTCCCTACGCCCAAGCTTCCAGCGCGGCTTTTTCCACTCAGGCTTGACATCCGCGCCGGCGAGGGAACTGACGACGATCTCCACATCGCGCACGGCTACGCCGCAGTTGGACTCGATGCTGGTGCGGATCGCCTTTTGCATGTTCTTGGTGACGGTGGGCACGTGCGCGTTGGCTTTGAGCGTAAGATCGACGGTCACGCTGACTTCCTCGCCCTCGTTGGAAACGCCGATCTTCATCTCCTTGACGTCCGGCACGCGGCCAATCGCCTGCCGCGCCATCTGCGAAAGCGCCGTCAGGGACATGTGCACCTGCGCGCCGTCCTCAGAATTGACGGTGATAAACGACGCCGGCACGCGCTTTTTGTTCCTGCCGAAGATCATCATCACCATATAGGCGCTCAAAAGCACGACGATCGCCGTCAACCCGAGGCCGATGAGCACGGAGAGGAAATGCCCCGCCGTATGCTCGAGGCCCGCGAACATGCCGCCGAGCAGATCCACGCCAAAGGATCGCAGCGCCATGCACACGGCAAAGGCCAACGCGATCAGCACGTAGAGAAACATCAGGACCTTGTCCCAAAAACTCGTCTTCATGGGGCCTCCTTTCCTCCCGCAGCGCCGGATGCGCGCCGGCGCCCGCAGGCATTGCGCCGAAAACCGGACCGCCCGGCTTTACAGCGAATGTTCTTCCTCGTCCGCTTCGGTATCTTCGCCTTCGCTCTCGCCAGGCAGATCGCTGAGGTCGGCGGGGTCGATGGGCTCCATGTCCTCCGCCTCGTCGACGTCGTCTTCCTCGTCCGCGTCCTCCTCGACGATCTCCTCCTCGGGCAGATCGCTGAGGTCGTCGTCGTCCAGTTCAAGATCGTCGTCCTCGTCCGTTTCCGGCGCGGCGGCTTCCGTCTCCGCGCTTTCATCGGCCTTGGAACCGGAGGGTTCCTCCTGCGCTTCCTGCTCGCGCATGCTGTTTTCCAGCAGCTTCTGCTGGTGCTCCTTGAGTTCCTGCGCGGCGCGGTTCTCGCGCTCAAAGCTGACGGCCTGCACATGCACGTCCACATTGCGCACGTCCAGTCCGCTCATCGTTTCGATGGCCTTCTTGACGTTTTCCTGAATGCTCTTGGCAACGTCGGGAATGGGAGAACCGTATTCGACGACGATGGTGACGTCCACGGCCACCGTGCCGCCGTTGATATCCACGCGCACGCCCTTGGTGAAGTTGCGGGTGGATTTGCGGGTAAACATATCGGCCAGACCGGTCGAGACGCTGGCCATGCTCGCCACGCCTTCGACTTCCTGCGCCGCCAGACCCGCGATGGTCTCGACCACGCCGGTGGCAAAGGATACGCTGCCGTCCGGGTTCTCGTCGAGCTTGACGTCCGACGGATAATTGTCGCTCATATCGCAGACCTCCTTTATCTCTCACCATTATAGCAGAAAAAAGCGCGGCTGGCAAATGGTTTGCTTTAATTTATTGGAATGATCTTGACATTGCCGCTGTCAACGTCCGTTTCCCGCAAAACGAGTTCGAGGATGACTGCCGTTTCCTGCCGGGTGAGCGCCTCGGCGCGCACGAGTATATTGGCCGTGTCCTCGTGGATGGTGGCCACGCAGTCTTCGTAGCCGCGGGCGCGCAGAACGCCCTCGATGGTTGTCTCCTGTTCTGCCCAGGTCATCAGGTCGATGAGCGTGCGCTGGGCAAGGGCGCGGGTCTGCTGATCCGTTTCGCCGTCGTGGATGATGTCGTTGAGTTGGGCGGTCTGCATGCTGCGCAGTTGTTGGCGCTCGAGACGAAAGGACTCAAGCGGATCCGTTTCCTCCGGCGCG
>CAMMGP010000086.1 GCA_946496415.1 uncultured Clostridia bacterium
GCGAGTATCACAGCGAAAATAAAGTGCGGGATGACATCTCGGGAAGATATGTCTTTACCTACGATGATGCGCAGCACACTTACCGCTATCATATCATTGAATGGACGCAGTGTGCAGCCTGCGGCGCGCTGCTGGATAGCAGTTCCGAATACAAGGATATCCCGGAAGCGCATGCGTTTGAAAACGGCGAATGCACGGTCTGCGGCTATGTGGAGGAAAAGCATACGATCCACGACTGGACTGAACCGGGCGAGTCTGAGTTCGCTGAGTACTACATGTTCATGGATGCTGATACGCACCAGAAAAACGTCGAGTATCTCCTCGAGTGCCGGGTGTGCGGCGCTTCGACTTACACGAACGGGCTGCCGGTAAACGAGCCGCATGTTTTCGATGCTGATGGCGTCTGCGTCTGCGGCTACCGCGAGGACGGCGGCTATGGCGAGCCCAGCGAGGTCTGTGAGCATATGAACACCTATGCCAACCCCGAACTGCTCGAAGGCGACGAGGCGGAGTACATCGACGAAACCTACCATAGTCGGAAATTGGACAGCGTCGTCCTGAATGTATATTGCTCCGATTGCGGCGAGTATCTAGGCGGTGGGTACGACAACACCGCCGGACGCACGATCAAGGAAGAGCATGCCTTCACGACCAAAACGGCAACGGGCGCGAAGTGCGACTGCGGCTACGAGATCAAGTGCACGCATGCAAACGTAGAGAAAGAAGAATGGAATAATTACAGATACACGGACACCTATGTTGATACCGGCGACGGCGTTAACCATACCTACATTGTCTCCTATACGCCGGAGTACATCTGTCTTGACTGCGGTGTGGAATGGTCGGGAGATACGGTGGTCGAGACGAGGATCGAGAAGCATGACCCGAAAGGGTCCGACGAAACCATCTGCTCGGACTGCGGCGGGACGATCACGCCGAGCGAGCCCGAGCCCGAGGAGCCGATAGAGCCCAAGTGCAACCATTCGCACGGCTTTGTGAAGGGCCAGCGGGAGACGGCGGAACACGCCTATTCCCTAAACGACAAACAGCACGCCACCCGCTATTATGTGATGCTCTACTGGCAGTGCCCGGATTGCGGCGAGAGTTGGGATGAGAGCGAAGCCACGGGCTATGTGGTTAAAAGCAACCACACCTTCGAAAACGGCTTCTGCACCGAGTGCGGCTACAAAAACGCCTGCCAGCACGACGAGACATGGGCCGAGAGCTACATTGAGTCCATCGAAGTGCTCTCCAGCGACGCAAGCGGCCATACGGCGATCGAGCACGTTTTCCAGCGCACCGTCTGCGACCAGTGCGGTCAGGTGCTCAGCGAAGGTTCTGTGGAAAACGAGGTCAGCGGCGCGCACAGCTATGGCGACTCCGGCACGGCGGCCCGCTGCGAGGTCTGCAACTGGTCGCGCGGCTGCGAGCATCCGCAGGATAAGCGCGTGACCGTGTCATATGATGGAGAGATAATTGGTATCGTCTCCTGCGACGCGAATGGCCATACATTGCTAAAATATACCGACACCGTGATCTCTTGCGGCGTTTGCGGCGATACGCTTGACATACAGTATTCGAGCAAAGAGGTCGATGCGGAACACGTTTTCCATGGCGGTGCTTGCACGGCTTGTGGGTATGCCTGTCCGCACGAGCATCTCAACGCTGAGACGCCCGTCGAGAACGTCGAGTATTTCCCCTGCTCATCCACAGAGCACACGGTCGTGCGCAAGACGGGAACGGTGCAGACCTGCGCGGACTGCGGCGTGACGATCTCCTACGATGTGGAGGAAACCGTTGCGACCGAACCGCACCGCACGGAAGACGGGACGCCGTACACTCCCTGCATGGACTGCGGCGTGAATAGCAGCGATCATTCCTGCGAGAACTACATGCGCACCTGGACGGATTACACCTACAACCATTACGAGCAGCAGGATGGCGAATGCTATCGCGTCGGGCGCTACACGACGACGAACGTCTTCTGCCGCGCGTGCGAGAAAATGGACTCGTATACGCTCTATGATCCGGACTACCGCCAGCAGGTTCCGCACGAGTTCGACCATCGCGGTATCTGCCAGAACTGTAGCTATTACAATGACGGTGGCATGTGCGACCACGCCAACGCTTACATCGACTATTATGTCGATAAACTGGTTGGTAGCGGGACAGCGGTTGCGACACCGGTGAACATAGTGGACAATGGCGATGGTACGCACAGCTACACGAAATATCAGATGCCGCACTACTACTGCCCGGATTGCGGTTACGCCTACCTCGGAGAGGTTCAGGCTGTGGAAGGGTATACCGAGAAGCACGAGTGCAATCTCGATGGTGTGTGCTGGGATTGCGGCGCGCGCGTGCAGTGCACGCACCCGAACGCCGTGACAGAGACAGTCGCTTGGTATGACACGTATGAGCACGCAGACAAGGATGGCCACTGGTACAGTCAGGGTGCCTGCATGGAAGTCTTCTCCTGCCCCGATTGCGGTTTGGAAGATTTCTACGATGCCGACACCGGTCTGCTTGAGCCGCACGACTGGTACAACGGCGCGTGCACCATCTGCGGATACGTGAACGAATGCGCGCATGAAAACGCCGAGCCGTATACGGAAACGCTCCTGCGGGGCGTCAAGTCCTACGACGCGGACGGCCATATGGCGGTCTATGAGGAAGTCAGCGGCGAGCGCTGCCCGGATTGCCTGGAAGTCATGGAGCAGCCCTCGGAGCGCACCGAAGTTACCGAAGTTACCGAAGCGCACAAGTTTGGCGCCTACGGCGCGTGCGAGGTCTGCGGCTACGTGCGCGAGGACAGCGGCGAAGAGCCCGCCTGCACGCACGAGAATACCACGGAAACGCGCAAGGAACTGCCCGCCGTCTACAAAGCCGTGGACGACGCCACGCACACAAAGCGCGTGGACGCTACGGTGACCGTCACCTGCGACGATTGCGGCGCGGTCCTCTCCGAGAAGGAAGAGCAGGGAACGCCCGCGTCCGAGGCGCACACCTATGAAGACGGCGTCTGCACCGCCTGCGACCACGCCTGCGCGCACGCGGATGTGACCAACGGCGAGCCGCAGACGACCACCGGGTACGCCGCGACGGACGCGGCGCACACCGCCACCACGACCACTGTCACCGCATGGACTTGCAACACCTGCGGCGAGACGGGCGAGGATGAAGCGGTCGAAACCGCCGAAGCGGAGGCGCATACCTACGAGCCGGACGGCGAGAACGCCTACAAGTGCTCCATGTGCAAACACGTCTGCGCGCATGAAGGCGCGACGGTGACGGAGGAAAAAGGCGAGACGCTTTACGAGGACCTCACCGACGCGACCCATACGCCGGTCGTGGACGTCCTTACCACCACGGATTGCCAGTATTGCCCGCTGGTAAGCACGGCCAACACGCAGCAAAAGGGCGATCCGGAGGCGCACACCTACGAAGTCACCGAGGCGGGCAGCGTCTGCAAGGTATGCGGCTATGCCTGCACGCACGCGGAGACGGAGATAAGCGAGGAATTCGCCATCGACCATTACGACGATGCGCAGGCGACCGACGAGGCGCATGTCGCCGTCGGCAAAAAGACGACGACCGAAACCTGCGCAAGCTGCGGCGCGGTTATCGCCGAAGAGACGCAGCCCCACAGCGAAGCAATGCCGCATACCTATGTGGACGGCGCATGCGCGGACTGCGGCCATGTTTGCTCGCATGAGGGCCACGAAGCGTCCGAGGAGGTCTTCGTCCCGACCGCCTACGCCTCCAACGGCGCGGATGGGCATACCGTCACCGGCGACGTGCACGTCATCGTCCACTGCAACTGCTGCGGAGCGCAGCTTTCCAACACCGTCTCCGAAGAAGGCGTGACCCGCGTCGAGGCGCACGCTTTCAGCGGCAACCGCTGCCGCCTGTGCGGCTACGAGCGGCCCGTGGAAGAAGCGCCGGAAACCGACGTCGTGACCGACGAGCCGATTTTCACGCCGGTGGCGGCGGAGGAAACCGTGCACGGCGTCTCGGCGGCGCAGGGCGAACGCATGGCCACGGCGCTGGCCACGGTGGTCGCTGACATCCACGCGCAGTACGGCGAAGAGGTCGAAGTGACGGTTCTCCACAGCGACAAGATACTCACCGGGGCGGAGATGCAGACGCTTCGGACGTTGGATCCGGTGGAACAGATACTCGTGATCCTCAATGCCGTTGGCTACGGAAACGAAGTCAACTATGCGCTCACGGCCATGGAGACGGGCCTCAGCGATGAGGCGAGCGCCCTGATCGAGGCCATCGCCGCGCGGTTGGAGGCCATGAGCGAGGAAGAGCGCGGCGCGTTCCAGGCGCTGATCGAGGAATACTTCCCGCTGACGAAGCTTACCGAGGAAGCGCTGGAATACGACTATGTGGAATTCACGCTGGAGATCCGCGTGCGGCTGGAGGATGGCTATCGCATGGAGCGCTACGGCTTCCGCCAGAGCGAAGGCGTATGGACGCTGACCAGCATCGCCGTGGCCGGCATGGACATCTGAGAACGAACGCGCGCCCGGGGCGGGACGCCCTCCCGCCCCGGGCAGGTACGACCCGTTGCTTCCACAGATTTGTGGAAGCATTTTTTGCGCGATTTTTCCGCTGGAACTGCTGCGGGAAGACCGGTGGGAGAGGCTGGTGGACGGCACTGCCTCCGCCTTGGCCATGGACAATGCGCGCGCCCAGAAATTGCATTTGCTTTTCCCCTTCCGCTATGAAATAATGAATGTATAAGGAGGGGGATATATGCTCTACATCGTCGCGGGGGCGCTGTCCGCTCTCTCCCTGCTGTTTCCGCTCGCCTGCCGCCTCTGGCCGGCGCTCGCGCAGGGGTGGATGGAGGCTGTGTTCGCGCCTGCGGCGGGGGCGCTCGCCGCTTTGGCAAGCAAGTGTCCCTTCCCGCTGGCTGAGCCATTGGCGCTGCTGCTGGCGGCGCTGTTTGTTTTGCTCCTTTTTCGCTGGCGGCGCGGGGCCTGCCTGTTGCTCGCCGTCCTGCTCGCCGGATATGGCTTTTTGTGGGCGCCGGCCTATTCTCTTCCCGCCGCGTACGCCGTCAGCAAAGACGCGGACGCTGCGGCGCTGACGGCGGTGTGCGATGAACTGATCGAACGCCTGAACGCCCGCAAGGACTTTGCGCTGCCAAACGATCTTGGCGCGCGGGCATTGGCAGCGGCGCGCCTTGTGGAAACGCCCGCGCCCATCTCCGCCGCGCCCAAGTTCGCTCGCTATCCCGAGTGGATGCGCGCTTTTTCGCTGGCGGGGCTCTACGTGCCGTGGACGGCCGAGGCGCTCTGCGATCCCACCGCTCCGGAGGCGGGGCAGCCCTTCACCGCCGTGCATGAACTGATGCACATGGGCGGCGTGGCCGACGAGGGACAGGCCAACATCTGCGCTTACATCGCCTGCCAGCGCTACGGCGGCATCTTCGCCGCTTCCGCCGACCTCTGGGCGCTCAAATACGCCATGGACGCCCTGCGCCCGCTGGACGCGGATGCCTGGTCGGCGCGCCTGGCCGCGCTCGACGGCGCGGCGCGAGACGGTTTTTTCGCCCTTGGCGGCGCCTCTTCCGCGTCGCTTGCGGAGGAATCTGTCCTGCGCCTGGGCGGCGCCGGGATCGCCGGCGATTACGGCGCGCTGGCCGCGTGGCTGGCGGCGCGTATTGTATGAACGCATAGAAAAACGCGCACACTGAAGTATCAGCAATGATATTTCAGGAGGAACGTACCTTTATGAACGGTTTGGCAAGGCTTTCCGGCAGATTTCGCGCGCGGCGCTCGGAACGTGAGCTCGGCTCGGGCGCGGAGCGGGACGAGCGTTCGCTCGCGCGGCACATGCGCTCGTTGGCCGTGCAGCTGCGCGTGAACGGCCGCGCGCGCCTTTCCT
>CAMMGP010000087.1 GCA_946496415.1 uncultured Clostridia bacterium
TCGGGAAGGTCTTGTCCAGTTGCGCCATGCGGCCGCCGATGGTGGGCGATTTTTCGACGATGTCCACCTCATAGCCCGCGTCGGCGATGTCCAGCGCGGTCTGGATGCCGGCGATGCCGCCGCCAATGACCAGCGCGCGCTTGATTACGGGGCTGGTGCCAGCGGTGAGCGGCGCGTTCTTGAGCACCTTGGCCACCGCCGCCTTGGCAAGTGTGATGGCCTTCTCGGTGCCGACTTCCTTATCCTTGTGGATCCAGGAGCACTGCTCGCGGATGTTGGCGATCTCCACCATGTAGGGGTTGAGCCCGGCCTTTTCCGCGGTCTTGCGGAAGGTGGCCTCGTGCATGCGCGGCGAGCAGGAGCACACCACGACGCCGGTCAGTCCGTATTCCGCGATCGCTTCGCGGATCTTCTGCTGGCCGACCTCGGAGCACATATACTGATAATCCGTGGCGTAGACGACGCCCGGAACGTTCTTCATGGCCTCGGCAACCGCGTGCACGTCCACCGTGCCCGCGATGTTGCTTCCGCACCAGCAAACAAAGACGCCGATTTTCTGCATAGTCGTATCTCTCCTCTATTTGCCGTACTTGCGCAGGGCCGCGACGATCGCCTGCTGGGGAAGCTCGGGATCGAGTTTTTCCGGGATATCGTCGCCGGTCATGTGGTTTTGTCCCTGCTGGCGGATGACGAGCAGGCGCACGGCCTCGACCAGTTTGGCCGGTTCAACGCCGCGCGGGCAGCGCTCGAGGCACGCCATGCAGGCAAGGCAGCGGTACAAGGAGGGCGAGGCCATCAGCTTTTCGATCTGGCCGCGATCGACCATGGTGACGAACTGATGCGGATGGTACTCCATCTCGCCGTAAGCCGGGCAGGTTCCCGAGCACTTGCCGCACTGCATGCACTTGCGGGGATTGACGCCGCTGATCTCCAGAACGGTGTCCTTCAGATTCACGTGTCCGCTCATGCCTGAACCTCCTTTACGCCCAGAGCCTCGGCGAGAAGCTCGGTGAAATACTTGACGGGCACCGCGCCCTCGGGCGCGTTGGCCGTGAGGTTGTACATACACAGCGGGCAGGCGGTGACAATCATCTCCGCGCCCGCGGCCTTGGCGGAATCGAGGATGCGCCTGGCGCTCTTCTGCGCCTGCGCTTTATCCTCCAGCGTCACATAGGCGCCGCAGCACTCGTTGCGCTGGCCATAGAGAACGGGGGTGGCGCCGATGGAGGCGATGAAATCCTCGATGACGCGGGGGTTCTCCGGGTCGTCAAAGGCCATGACCTTGCCGGGGCGCAGAAGCAGACAGCCGTAGTAGGCGGCGATCTTCTTGCCCTTGAAGGAATTGACGACCTTTTCCTTGACGGCGTCGAAGCCGATCTCGTCGCGCAGCATCTCCAGATAGTGGATGACCTTCGCTTCCCCTGCGTAGGGGACTTCGGGGGCGACGTAGTTGTTGACCTTGGTGCGGAAATTCTCATCCGCCTTGAGATCCTCGTTGGCGCGCTTGAGGACGTTGTGGCAGGCCGAGCACACGGTGACGAGCGTCGTGCCAAGGTCGCGGGCGCTCATCAGGGCGCGCACGGCGGACAGGCGCGTGGCGATCTCATCCTTTGCCATGGGATACACCGCGCCGCAGCACTGCCATTCCGGCAACTCCTCAAGCTCCGCGCCCAGGGCGGCGGCGGACAGGCGGGCGTACCTGTCCAACTCCTTGGCCCGGGTCTTGAGCGTGCATCCGGGGTAGTAAGAATAGCGCATTGGGCATGCTCCTTTTGCGTGGTTTTTCTCGCGCGGCCATGGGCCGGCGAAGGGTGCCATGGCCTCGGCGGACAAGGGCGCCCGCCGGGGCCATCGTTCAGCGCAGGCGAGCCTGCGTCAGACCATCTGTTCGGGATGGAAGACCTCGTCGAACTTCTCCGCGGTGAGGAAGCCCAGCGCCACGCACGCTTCCTTGAGGGAGATGTTCTCCTTGAAGGCCTTCTTGGCGGTCTTGGCCGCGTTGTCGTAGCCGATATAGGGGTTGAGGGCCGTGACCAGCATCAGGGAATTGTGCAGGTTGTGGGCCATCTTCTCGCGGTTGGCGGTGATGCCCACGGCGCAGTTGTCGTTGAAGGACACCATGGCGTCGGCAAGCAGCCGCACGGACTGCAGGAAGTTGTAGATGCACACCGGCATGAACACGTTGAGTTCAAAGTTGCCCTGCGAGGCGGCCATGCCCACGGCCACGTCGTTGGCGATGACCTGCACGGCCACCATGGTCAGCGCTTCGCACTGGGTGGGGTTGACCTTGCCGGGCATGATGGAGGAGCCGGGCTCGTTTTCCGGGATGTGGATCTCGCCCAGACCGCAGCGGGGGCCGGAGGCCAGCCAGCGCACGTCGTTGGCGATCTTCATCAGGTTCGCCGCCAGCGCCTTGAGCGCGCCGTGGGCGAAGACCAGATCGTCCTTGGAGGTGAGGGCGTGGAACTTGTTTTCGGCGGTGACGAACTGCTTGCCGGTGATTTCGCTCACCTGATGGGCGACTTCCTCGGCAAAGCCCTTGGGGCAGTTGAGGCCCGTGCCCACGGCCGTGCCGCCCAGCGCCAGTTCCTTGAGGCCCGGCAGCGCCGCTTCGAGCATCTTGCGGGTCTTTTCCAGCATGTTGCGCCAGCCGCTGATCTCCTGGGAGAACTTGATGGGCGTGGCGTCCTGCAAATGGGTGCGGCCGCTCTTGACCACGTCGTCATTTTCCTTTTCCAGGCGGCGGAACGTCTCGGTGAGTTTGTCCATGGCCGGGAAGAGATGATCCTCGATGCCCAGCACCGCGGCGATGTGCATGGCCGTGGGGAAGGTATCGTTGGAGGACTGGGACATGTTGATATCATCGTTGGGGTGGAGCAATTTTTCGCCGGCGATCTCATTGCCGCGGTTGGCGATGACTTCGTTGGCGTTCATGTTGGACTGCGTGCCGCTGCCCGTCTGCCACACCACGAGGGGGAAGTGGTCGTTGAGTTTGCCGGCGATGACTTCGTCGCAGGCGGCGCAGATGGCCTTGACGCGCTTGTCGTCCATGCGCTCGGGCTTGACCTTGTGGTTGGCCAGGGCGGCGGCCTTCTTGAGGATGCCGAAGGCGTGGGTGATCTCGCGGGGCATGACCTCGGTGCCGATCTTGAAGTTCTCATGGCTGCGCTGCGTCTGCGCGGCCCAGTAGCGGTCGGCGGGCACCTTCATCTCGCCCATCGAGTCGCGTTCGATGCGGTATTCCATGCTCGTGCTCCTTCCGTCGGGTCAAAATTGTGCTGGTCTGAAAAACGCGGAAAGACCGGCGGGGCCAAAGGGCTCCGCCGATCGCGCGCTGTTCGCTTTAGATGGTGAGCGTGTTGATGACGTTCTTGAGGGCGTTGGCGCTGGCGTGCAGCTTCTCCATCTCGGCGTCGGTCAGGCGCGGGAGGATGCGGCCGCGGATCTCGCCGTCGGCGATGAGGATGGGCAGGCTCAGGCAGACGTCATCGATGCCATACTCGCCATTGAGCATCGAAGAAACGGTGGCCACGGCGTTGACGGAACCGAACAGGCAATCGCAGATGCCGCACACCGACATGGCGATGGCGTAGTAGGTAGCGCCCTTGCGCTTGATGATCTTGGCGCCGGAAGCGCGCATGTAGTTTTCGATCTCGTCAAAGTCGAGGTCGGTGAGGATGCCGGTGCGCAGCTTGATGAGATCCTTGTACTCCAGCAGGTTGATGGTGCTGACCTGGGCGATGGACCAGGGGATGAAGGAAGTCTCGCCATGCTCGCCGAACACGTAGGCGTGGACGTTCTTTTCGCTGACGTTCAGATACTCGGCAAGGCGGGCGCGCAGGCGGGCGGTGTCCAGCAGCGTGCCGGAGCCGATGATGCGCTCATGCGGGATGTTGGAAACCTTGTGGAACACGTAGGTGAGGATGTCCACCGGGTTGGAGACGATGATATAGGTGGCGTCCGGGCAGTACTTGGTGATCTGCGGAGCGATGTCCTTGATGACGTTGACGTTCGTCTGGGCAAGATCCATGCGCGTCTGGCCGGGCTTGCGGGGGATACCGGAGGTGATGATGACGATGTCCGAACCGGCGGCGCTCTCATAGGTGCCGGCGTAGACGGACACAGGCTGCGCGGTCAAAGGCGTGCCCTGACGGATGTCCATGGCCTCGCCGAGCGCCTTCTCCTGGTTGATGTCGACGATTACGACCTCGTCCGCCGTGTGCTGGACAGACATCATGAAAGCGATGGTGGAGCCGACGTTGCCCGCTCCGATGACGGTGATCTTGGTCTTCATAGCAGCTTTCCTTTCTCTGAGCGCGTAGCCCTTATTGAGTGTGTTTATTCCCGCTATTAATCATAGTAGGAAATCGCCAATTCGGGAAGATGGCGATCTGGCATGCGGGCATGCCTATATGTATATTATATTTCAAACTTTCATTTGTGGTCAAGGGGAAAATGGGTAAATATAACGAGGGAATTTGCGCCGTTTTCGCCCTGAAGCCCGCCAAATGGCCGTAGATATATAATTTTCCGGCATATGGATATATGATTTTTTATATATCATCCACAAACTTTTACGCTTCGTTATTTGCGACTAATATTTACGCCGTCCCGGGAAAATGCTATAATGAGGGCGCGAAGGCAAAGGAGGAACGCCCATGTGCGGACGCTATTTTCTGGAGCGCGACATCTCCGACGCGGCGCTTCTGCGCATACTGGAAACGCTCGAGGCGCGGGAGGAAGGCGCGAAAATCTGCGGCGACATCTTCCCCACCGACCGCGCGCCGGCGTTGGCGGATGGGCGCATACTTTCCATGCGCTGGGGCTTTGCGCGCCCCGGCGCTCGGGCGGTCATCAACGCCCGCAGCGAGACGGCGCAGGAAAAAGCGATGTTTCGCGGCGCGGGGCGCTGCCTTTTGCCGGCGAGCGGCTATTACGAATGGGGCGGCGAGCAAAAACGCCGCTACGCCTTTGCCCGGCCGGGCGGCGCAATCTATATGGCCGGCCTCTGGCGCCGGGAGGCGGACGGGGAAAAGCGCTTCGTCATCCTCACCCGCGAAGCGACGGCGGAGGCGGCGCGCGTGCACGCGCGCATGCCCGTGCTGTTCGACGGGGAGTTGCGCCGCGCCTGGCTGGACGCGCGCAATCCACTGCCGGAACTCTTGCGCGCGGCCGTGGACGACGTTTCCATCGTCGAGCGGGAATCTTGACCCAAAAGCGCGGGTATGATACAATATCGGCAGTATATACAAAGGGCGGAGGTGCTTTATGAGCGAAGGCGTGAAACTCATCTTAACGGAAATACGCTCTTTGAAGGCCGCCGTGGAAGCGCGGCTGGACGTCGTGGACAAGCAGTTGGAGCGCGTGGAGGCGCGGCTGGACGCGCTGGAAGCGCGCGCGCAACCGCGGGAAACCCGGCCCACAGAGCAGGCGGCGCTGGAAGCGCGCTTTGAGCAGTTGGAAGCCCATCTGGCGCTGCTGGACGGGCGGCTGACGCAGGGGGGCGAGCAGCTTGAAGCGCTCGGCGAACAGCTCCGGCATCTGGAAGCGGCCGCGCTGGCAACGAACGGAAGTCTGAACGAACTGGGCGGGAGCGCGGCAAAGCGCGGCGAACAGCTCGACGCCATCGGCGCGGCGGTGACGCGCGCAAACGAGGCGCTGGACGCGGCGCTGCGCGAGGCGCGCGAGGCGGCGCAAAAACTCGACGCGGCGATGACGGGCGCGCGCGAGCGGCTGGAGAGCGCC
>CAMMGP010000088.1 GCA_946496415.1 uncultured Clostridia bacterium
AATCGCTCCACGGCGGTCAATACAAGGCTGACGCAAACCTGACCTCAGCCCGCGCTGCCCACGGAAAAGCCATCTGCCCGTCAAAGGCCCCGTCTTTTGCCGGCCTTTGTTCAAGGACAAGCACCTCAGCCGAGGCTGGCGAATGCTTCGAACGTATCCTGCACAAGCCCCGCGACCAGGGGCGTTTCAAACTGTATGCTCTCTCCTGCGGGGATAGGGCCGCAGGCGGCGTTTTCACCGCAGAGCAGCGCGCCTTCGCTGTCGCGGTAGAGAATGGTGACGTAGGCGGACGGCGCTTCAAAGCTGTTGGGGTTGTAGATCTCGCAGGTCAGCGTGGCCGCGTCGCCGCTTTGATCGATCGTCGCCGCGCGCACTTCCAGGGGCGCGCAGAGCGTCACGTCGTTGACAAAATCGCGCGAGCGCGGCGTGACGACCTCGGCCTCTACGGAGGCGGGCGCTTCGTCGATGTGCCAGATATCCGAGGCCCAGGCCAATTCCTGTCCCGGACAGATGGCCAGGCGCACGCTCTCGTCCGCGGCGATCAGTTCTCCTTCTTCATCATAGAAGGACACGCGCACGCGCGGGAACTCCACCGTGGTGTCGGCCATGTCGTTGGCGAGCACCAGCGCGTAGTACAGCCGGCCATCCTCCACGGCAAAACCCGTCTCCCGCACGGTGAGCAACTCCGAAAGGCTCTGCGTCTGCTCCGCGCGTTCCACGGTTTCGCCGGGTTCGGAGGTGGTGAGCGCGTCGAGCACTTTCGCCATCAGAGCCTGCCGCTCCCGCGCCGAAAGGACATCCGAGAGGCGCACGACCAGCGTACCGGCCGCGGCATGCGCGCCGCCGCCCTGCGATGCGAGTTCGCCGTCGCGCCGCTGCGCCGCCTCTGCCGTCGCGTAAAATTCCACGCAGCCGCCGCAAGCGCCATCCGAGGCCATCAGATCCTCGTCGGAGAGGTAGATGCAGGCTTCGCTGACCAGCGTGCTGGCAAAGTATACGCGCGCGGTGGGCGCGTTGGCATCGGGTTCGCCGTCCGCCGCGGGAACATCTTCGGCAGTGGGAACGTCCTCCTCAGCTTTTTCGGGCGCAGCGTCCTCCGCTTCGACGTTATCCACAACCTCTTCAGGCGCGGCGTCCTCCGCAACTTCTTCGGGTGCGGCGTCTTCCGCTGCGACGTCCTCCACAACTTCCTCGGGTGCGGCGTCTTCCGTCACGATGTCCTCCGCAACTTCTTCGGGCGCGGTGTCATCCGCTTCGACGTTATCCACAACTTCTTCGGACTCGGCATCTTCCACTGCGACATCCTCCGCAGCTTCCTCTGGCGCGGCGTCGTCCGCCGTGACATCCGCCGCAACTTCTTCAGATGTGGCGTCGTCTGCTGTAACGTCCTCCGCAACTTCTCCGGACGCGGTATCGTCCACCGCTTCTTCAAGTGCGTCATTCACAACGCCTTCGGGTGCGTCCTCCGCAACTTCTTCGGACTCGGCATCCTCCGCTTCGTCCTGCGCGCCCGCGAGAACGACGTTGGCGATCTCCGGCACGCGCGAGAGGCGGTCGATGACGAATTCCGTCGTCGGGCCGTCCACCAGCGCGTAGCGCGCCGTGCTGTCCGTATATGCCTCCACCGCCGCCTGCGCGCGCTCGGCAAGCGCCGCACAGTCGATCCTCGCCAGCGCGTCCGCGGCGTCTTCCACTTCCGCCAGCGTGGTGGGCTCGGCGGGCAATTCCACGCTCGCGGCAACTCCCGCCTTCAAAGCAGCCTGCAATTCCGTCCGCGTCGCCTCGTCAAGGGGCGTGCGATCCTCGGAAAGCAGCACTTCGCCGGCGGCGAGCGCCGCTTCCAGCGCCTCCGTCTGTTCTTGCACGCGCTCCAGTTCCGCTGCGTAGCGCTCCAGAGCGCTTTGCAGGTTGGCTGCGCGCGCGGCGCTGTCCTTGTAGCTGCCCAGGGCCTCAAAGGCGGCGGCGGCTTCCTGCGCGCTGCCCGTCTCTTCGAGCAACACGCCCTGCCGGTATCCGGCTTCTTCAGCGCGCTCGGCCGCATCCAGATAGTCGCCCAGGGCGGCGAAAGCGGCCTGCGCCTCGGCGTAGCTGCCGGCGGCTTCCTTGTCCAGGGCGATCTGATAGGCACAGGCGCTGATGCGCTCGCGCGCGTCTTCATAGTCGGGGATGGTTTCCAGAACGGCGATGGCCTCGCTGTACGCGCCTGCCTCCTGAAGTTCGACGCCCCGCGAATAGGCGCGGCTGTCGGCGGTCAGCAAATATACGGCAACGGCGATGATGACGATGGCGACCACCGCCGCGATCAGCGCAATCTTGCCCCTGCTCAGTTTGCGGGGGGCGCTGTTTTCAGACATATCTTCTCCTCCTTTACAGAAAATTCATAGACATATTATAGCCTATTTTGACAAAATAGTAAAGACAGAACGCATAAAAGTTCGGCAAAAGCCGCAAAAACTCCGCTGCGGCGGCGAAAGCGCATGGAAAGGCCCGCGCTCGACAGAGGCGCGGGCATTCGCTTTCGTCAGGCGAGTTGGACGCGGGGGAAGGTCGCAAGCAGCTTCAGGGCTTCCTCCAGCGGCAGCACGCCCTCGGAGGCGTCGCCGTTGCGCAGCGAGGCGACCGCGGCGGCGGTGGCGTAGGTCAGGGCCTCTTCCAGCGTGCTGTCGCGGTGCGCGCCCAGCAGTATGCCGGAGGTAAAGGCGTCGCCCGCGCCCACCGTGCCGCCGATATATTCCTTGGGCACGACGGCGCCGGCCACGGCGTGGTACTCGCCCTTTTCATCGAGGCCAAAGCCGCCCTCGGGCGCGTGGATGACCGCCCACTTGCGCGCGCCCAGTTCGCGGAAGCGCCGGAGCACCTTGGGAATGTTTTCGTAGATCAGCGTGTCGTTTTCGTCGCGCAGGGGGATGCCGGCGGCGATCTCACTTTCGTGCTCGTTGAGGCAGAGTATGTCCGTATAGCGGATGGCGGGAACCACCAGGCGCATGCGCTCGCGTTCGGCGGTGGTCACCATATCCACGCTGGTGAGGATGCCCTGCTCCTGCACGCGCTTGAGCAGCCGCGCCATTTTCGTGCCGCACTCCGCATCCGGCTGATCGAGCGCGTCCAGCAGCAGCACATAGCCGGCGTGGAAGATCTTGCAGGAAAGTTCTTCCACGGGCACGTCTTCCTCGCAGAACTGCGCGCAGGCGCCCGCGAAGGTCAAAAAGGCGCGTTCGCGCGTCTGGATGTTGGAGAGCACGTCGGAAAACGCCGTCTGCCCCTCGCGGCGGAGCAGGCTGGTGTCGATGTTTTTATAGGCGCTCAGGCCTTTGACCACCTCGTCGCCATAGCCGTCGTTGCCGATGCGGCCGCAGGCATACACCGGCAGCTGCGGATCCAGCAGCGCCAGATCGCGGGCGCAGTTCGATACCAGGCCGCCCAGCGAGAGGCTGACGCTTTCGATATTGACAAGATCGTGGGGCCCGGGAAAGCCCGTGATCTCCTTGAGCACATCCACGCCGGCATAGCCGGCAACGACAATACCATTTCGCATATTGTATACGCCTCCATATGAAGTAGATGAACAACAATCTTAATATAATATACACCATTTTCCCGCGCATGGCAAGGAAAAAAACGCGCGAAGGGCGAATTTTCCCGCCCGCATGGACAACGGCGGCGATCATGGGTATAATATATGTATTGATTTTCCATTACGGAGGATGCCATGCCGACGATCTTTGAACAAAACCCGGCCCTGACGGCAGTGGTCTGCGCCGCCGTCGTATTGCTGGCGCTGCTTGCCGCCATGGCGCTGTTGCGGCGGAAGGAAGCGCGCGAGCGCGAGGCCATGGAGGAGCGCATACTCGACGAACAGGCGGAGATGCTCGACCGCCTGCGCGAGGCGATGTTTGAAAGCGCCCGCGGCGCGCGCGAGGGGCAGGAACAGTCGCTGCGGCTGCTCAACCAGACGATGTCCGCCTCGGCCACGGCGCGGCAACTCTCCGACGCCTCCATGGCCATGGAGACGCGGCAGGAACGCATGCGCCAGACGCTGGACGAGCGCCTTGCCGCCATCACCGCGCTCAACGACGCCAAACTCGAACAGATGCGCCAGACCGTTTCGGAAAAGCTGGAAACGCGGCTAAACGAATCGTTTGCGCTTGTCAACGCGCAGCTTTCCCAACTCTCCCGCACCACGGAGGAACGGCAGGAGCGCCTGCGCCGGACAGTGGATGAGCGCCTGGACGGCATCGCCCGCCTCAACGACCAGAAATTGGAGCAGATGCGCCAGACCGTTTCCGAAAAACTGGAGAGCACGCTGGAGAACCGCCTGGGCGAGTCGTTCAAGGCGGTCAACGAGCAACTCTCGCGCGTCTACAAGGGTCTGGGCGAGATGCAATCGCTGGCGCAGGGCGTGGGCGATCTGAAAAAGGTGCTCACGAACGTCAAGACGCGCGGCGTCTGGGGCGAAGTGCGCCTGCGCGCGCTTTTGGAGGATTGCCTCTCCCCCGGCCAGTATCTGGAAAACGCGCAGGTGACGCCCGGCTCAATGGAGCGCGTGGAATTCGCCATCCGCCTGCCCGCCGCCGACGGCGAGGGCGCGCTTCTGCCCGTGGACTCAAAGTTTCCCCAGGAGGACTACCTGCGCCTGGTGGAGGCCGCGCAGGCGGGCGATGCCGAGGGCGTGCGCGCGGCGCAAAAGCAGCTGGAAAACGCCGTGCGCGAGCAGGCCCGGCGCATCAGCGACAAATACATAAAGCCCCCCGCGACCACGGACTACGCCGTGCTCTTCCTCCCCGTGGAGAGCCTTTACGCCGAGGTGGCGCGCGTGGACGGCCTGCTGGAGGGCCTGCAAAACAAGTATCGCGTGCTGGTGTCGGGGCCTTCGACGTTCGCCGCGCTTTTGACCAGCTTGCAGATGGGCTTCCGCACCGTGGCGCTGCAAAAGCGCAGCGGCGAGGTGCTCAAGCTGCTCGCCGCGGTGAAGGAGGAATTCCAGAAGTACGGTGAGGCGGTGCAAAAGGCGCGCACGCGGCTGGAGCAGGCCTCGGGCGACCTGGACGCCATCGACACCCGCGCCCGCGCGCTCAACCGCAAATTGCGCGACGTGGGCGAGGACGCCCCCGCCCTTGCGCAGGGCGACACGAATTAACCTCGGCACCCTTGCAGCGCGGCCGCCTGCGGGGCTATACTTAGACATATCTCATATGGGAGCGTGTTTTTTCATGGATTTCAGGCTTGCCATCGCGCAGCAGATACTTTCCGCCCTGCCGGAAGCCCCGCTGGAGGCCGCGGACGTGGCCGCCATGCTGGAAGTGCCGCCGGACACGAAACTGGGCGACTATGCCTTCCCCTGCTTCAAACTCTCCAAGGCGCTGCGCAAGTCGCCGGTGATGATCGCCGACCAGCTTGCCGCCGCCATCCGGGCGGACTTTCTCGCCCGCGTGGAGTCCGTGCGCGGCTACCTCAATTTCTTCATCGACCGCGCCATCTACGCCGAGCGCGTGCTCACCGCCGCCGAGGCGCAGGGCGACCAGTACGGCGCGGACAACAGCGGCGCGGGCAAGTGCGTGGTGCTGGATTACAGTTCCATCAACATCGCCAAGCGCTTCCACATCGGCCATCTCTCCACCACGATGATCGGCAACGCCCTCTACAAACTCTACAAGTTCTTCGGCTGGAAGGCCGTGGGCGTCAACCATCTGGGCGACTGGGGCACGCAGTTTGGCAAGATGATCGCCGCCTACAAAAAGTGGG
>CAMMGP010000089.1 GCA_946496415.1 uncultured Clostridia bacterium
TCAGCGCGCCCGCTTCCGCCGAGTTTTCGATGATGAGCGTGCCGGCGGAGCGCAGCTCGCCGCCGAGGCGACCGACGCCGTTTAAGAGCAGTGTGACGTCCGCATCGTGGTCGACGTACAGTTGCGCCAGATTCGCCGCCACGCGCGCGGTCAGAGGCTCGCCCGCCGCGCCGTGCAGCGTCGCGGACGATATGCTGGAGGCGCGCAGGTCGATCTCGCCCGCTTCGGAGGTGATGTTCGCGCTATGACCGGCGACGCCGGTAAACGCACCCTGCGCTTCCAGCGAGACGCTGCCCTGGGCGGCGACGCTGCCTATGCGCAGGCCGCTCGTGCCGCGCGCCCAGATGTCCTGCGCGGAAGCAAGCGTCAGGCTGTACGCGGCCTCGATGACGAGGGGCGCTTCCTGCGTGCCGATGCTGCCGGACGTGGTGGTGATGGAGACGGACTGGCCGGAGGCGTCGATGACGCCGCCCAGCGCGCCATCCTGCGTGATCTCCACGCCGCGGCCGCGGACGGTGAGGCAGATGTTGCCCGCGCCCTGCTTATTGAGCGTGAGCGGGGTGCTGCCCGCGCGGTCGTAGTCCAGGTAGAGGTCGCGCGTCCAGACGAAGTTCTCCGTGCAGTTGGCGGGCGTCCACGCGCTGGTAACGACGTACTTGAGCGGGGCCGCGCTGTTGCCGATGTCGAGGCCGGCGCGCAGATCGATGGCGTAGAGGCCGGTGACATAGGCGGCGTGTACGGTGTCTATGCGCAGAGAACCGGTCAGCGCT
Source organism: uncultured Clostridia bacterium (assembly GCA_946496415.1). Taxonomy (GTDB): domain Bacteria; phylum Bacillota; class Clostridia; order Christensenellales; family Aristaeellaceae; genus Pullichristensenella. Next base: position 771 of record CAMMGP010000089.1, read on the forward strand.
TCGAGGGTGACGTTGCCGCTTTCGATGTTCACGTAATCGGCGCAGAGGTCGCCTTCTTCGATGGTGAAGGTCAGATCCCCGTTGTAGACGCCGAAGCTGATGATCGTGCCTGCCTGCCGCGCGGCGCGGATGTCGAGCGCGTCGTAGCTGTAACCGCAATAGTAGAAGTCGTTTACGGAGAATTCTTCGTCCGCGACGATGCTGCCCGCACCTCTGAGGGTGATGTTGGCGCTGCCAAAGCGGATGTTCTTCGCGCGCACGTCCATGGCGGCGCTGTCGCCCTCGAGCGCGGCCACGGCGAATGTTCCGGCCACGTCCACGGCCAGCGGGGCGCGGAAGCGCAGCGTTTCCTCGATGGTGAGGTCGCCCGTGGCAGTCAGGCGCAGCGTGCCCTCGCTGCCCATGAGGTAGCCGCTGTATGTAAGGGCGCGGATGGTGGCGTCGCCGGTGAAGCTGAGGCGCAGGTCGTAGACCTGGGAGCTGTTGTCGATGCTGCCCAGGCGGATCGCGCCGGCGTCGGAGAGGATGTCGAGGGCAAAGCCGAAGGGGCCGTCCAGGAAGATCGCGCCGTCCGCGGAGAGGTCGACGTCCTTGCCCGCGTGGATGCGCGCGGTGGCCTCGAAGCCGGAGAGCGTGCCCGGCGTGAGGCCGTCAACGCTCAGGGCGCTTCCGGAGCGCATGGTCACGCTGCCCTGCGGGGCTTCGAGGGCGAACTGGCCGCCGGTGGCGAAGATGTGGACGGAGTAGGCATCCACGTCGATATTCCCGCCCGTGGATTCGAGGTAGAAGTCGCCGTAATCGACGATCAGTTCGCCGATAGAGACGTCCCCGGCGACAATGATGCGCAGATCGTGATCCACCTGCGCGTACTCGCGCCGGAAGTGGAGCTTTTCGGCGGTGAATACGCCCTGCGCGGTCATTTCCGCCGCGCCGCAGACCCAGGTGCTGCCGGCGATGATGTCGCCCGAGGCGTCGATGGTGGTCTGGTGCTTGCTGACGAGGTCGTCAAGGTAGACGTCGCCTCCGGCAAGCACGGTGAGATGTCCGCTCGGCTGCACGCTCGTCTGGCCGCGCAGGTAGACGTCGCCGCCGGCCTGCAGCGTGACGGGCGTAAAGGTGGTCAGGCCGTTTTCCACGCTGAGGTCGCCGTCCGCGACAAAGCGCAGGTCGCCGGAGACGATGCTGTCAAGCGTGATGCTGGCGATGCGCAGGTCGCCGCCGGCCCAGACGTCGTAGGACTCGGTCTGGACGGCGAGGGAGACGTTGCCGATGGTCATATCGCCGCTGGCGCGCAGTATGGCGCCGTTGGCGGCGATGTCGCCGATGGTGAGGCTGCCATTTTGCACGTTGATGTAGAGCGGCATGTCCAGCGTCCACAGCTTCATGCTCGTGGGCGTGGCGTCGAGGTCGCCTTCCGGCACTTCGAGGAAGAACTTGAAGTCCGCGTCGAGTATGTTGCCGTCCTCATCGAAGGCGGCGGCGTGGAACTTGCCGCCCACGGAAATGGCGAGCGGGTCTTCCCGCGTGCCGATGGTGGTGAGCACAGAGATCTCGCTGAGGAAGATGGAAAGGTCGTTTTCGGCGTCGATCTCCACCGCCGCGCCGCCCTGCGCGCCGGTGAGCGACAGGTAGCGGTCCAGCCTGAGGGTGATGTTGCGGCCCGCGAGGCGCTCGAAGGTCACATCCTGCGAATAGGCGTAGTTTTGGGAGGCGTTGATAAACTCGATGTTCACATCGCCCGCCGTTTCGATGACGCCCATGGGCGCGACCGCGTAGCCGGAGGCGCGCAGCGCCAGCGTCGCCCAGATGTTGCCGGAGGCTTCTAGGGCCTCGACGCCGTCCGGCAGCACGGAGACGTTGAGTCTCTCCGCTTCCGTTCCGATGTTGGCGGCGTTGCGGATGGCGATGCGGTCTGCGTGGATGGTCGTGCCCGCCTGCTGGGTGAAATCGCCGGAAGCGCCGTTCCAGACGGCCTCGAAGCGCTTGGTGGTCACGTCGCCGCGCAAGTGCAGAGCACCGCCGGCGTTGTTGATGACGCGGAAGCTGGAATCGCTGGGTTCGGTGATGACCTGATAGTGGTTTTTGCCGATGTACTGGACAAAGGAGCCGCCGCCAAAGCCCGCGCCCTCGAAGATGAGGTCTTTTGCGGTGTTGTTGGTGATGGTGACGTGGCCGCCGTTGTAGATGACGTGTTCAAGGCAGTTCTCAAGCGTCATCTGGCCGCGGATGCTGACCACGTTGGCGGCGTTTTGCAGTATGTTTTTGAGCGTGTAGGCGTCCGGGGAAGCGGATATTTCGATACTCTCGCTGCCCTCGCCCGTGCGCGTATACCGGCCGTCGCCGTCGATGGTAATGCTTATGTCGTTTTTGCGGCCCTGATAGAGGCGTCCGCCCTCGGGGCCCCACCAGGTGACCTGCTCATAGAGGGAGTAGTGGCCGTCCGGCGCGTCGGGGTGGTCGATGCGCTGGGCGATGTCGCCCCATATGTAGAGGTCGGTATCGCGGCCGGAGACGATCTTCACCGAACTTGAGCCCATCACATCGCCCGCGAAGGCGATGCCCTGGAGGATGAGATCCGAGCGGCTGCGGTTGACGATGATGATGTCCTCGGGCAGGAAGCTCTCGATGATCATGCCCTCGTAGATATCCTTGACGATGGGCTCGAACACCCACGCGCCGGCGGTGGCGTCGTAGGCGGCGCGGATGATGCCGTCGGTATCACCGGTGACGGTCACGCCATCGTCGGTGATGTCCACGATCACCGGGCCTTCCTCCTCGAGCATCTGCGGGATGCCCAGCCAGGGGAAGTCCGCATAATCGTGGATGAGGCTGTTGTTGACGCCGTCGTCGAAGGAGTTAAAGACGCTGTACTTGAAGCTGTCGCTGCCCAGGAGCGTGTACTCGATATCCGAGCGTCGGAGCATGCCGCTGCTTTCCTCTCCCAGGAAGCCGGTGAGCGTCTCACAATCCTCGCCCACGGTGAAGAGGTTGCGGGTCTTGTGCGTGTAGGTATGGAGACTGCCTTCAAAGCTGACCACGGTGTTCTGATTGCCGCCCTCGATCATCGCCCGCAGCGCAGAGAGGGAGAGAAGCGGCAGATCAAGGCGCGCGTGGTTGTCAAAGCGCATGCTGCCCGGCGCGTTGTAGTCCTCGTGGTAGCCCATATTGAGGTAGCGAATGCCGCCGTTGGCCACAGTCTTGCCGTACCAGACGTCCAGCAGCATGTCAAGATCGATCAGCACCGTGTTGGTGGGATAGATGCTGCCGGAAAAGCCCGCGTTGCTGATATACAGCTCGTTTTTGACGTCGATCTCGTTGAGCCAGTTGAAGAACCAGAGGTCGCGGCCGATGAAGACGAACTGCTCCGGCTCCGTGCCCTCGTCGTTGAAGACGATGTGGGTAGTGAGGTCGAGCGTTGTTTCCGCCTTGCCGGTCTGGGAGGCGTAAGCGGCGCTGGTGCGGTTCTCGGAGTAGTTCTCGATCTTGTCCGCGCCCGCCGTGGCGACAATGTAGACGTCGCCGGTGAGGTTTTCCACGTGCAGGCCGGGATAGAGGTCTATGTACTGTTTGGTGGTGATGGTGGTATTCGCGCGCACATCGGAAATGCCGATCAGCTGCGCGGCGGAGTCGAGCGTCCGGGTGGTGATGCTGTCGTGCTGGCCAGAGGTGACGCGCACGTGGATGTCGCCGCCCAGCGTGTAGAGCGTGACGTCGCGGCCAAGCTCTGTGCGCAATTCGCGCTCCACGGCGTTGCGCGACTTGAGCACGCCCTCGGTGAACACGCCGCCCTGGTCGGCGTCGGTGATGGCGCTGAGCACGGCGTCGGAGACGGCCTCCACGCGGATGCCGTTCAGAGCCTGTATGTTCGCGCCCTCGCCAACGGTGGCGCGCACGGCGCTGACGGCGATGTTCTCGGCAAAGTAGTTGTCGGCGCTGATGCCGATGCCGATGGAAGAACCGCTGGCGCGCGTGGCGGCGTTGGGCTTGTCCTGCGCAAGCTGCGTGTAAGTGCCCACGGCCTTGATGTTCGCGCCCTTGCCGACGGTGGCTGCGGTTTCCAGATAGGTTTCCGTGCCCGCGCAGCTCACCGTTACGTTGACAAGGCCGACGTTGAGGCCGTTGTCTATGACGATCTCGTTCTTCGCCGGCTCGTTGGCGGCGAGCAGGCTGAAATCGCCATCGTGGACGTTGAGCGTCGTTCCATCGCCCACCTGGGCGCGCACGCTGTTTCTTTGCGTGCTGTTCTCCTCGCCGATGCGGCCCTCAGCCGTGGCGACGTTGACGGAGATAGCGCTGACGCTGACGCCAGGGAGCTGGGAAAGCACGTGGAGGCTGGGCGTGTCTTTGGCGGAAACGACGGCGTTGCCCGCGAGTACGTCCACCTGCCGCGCGGTGAGTTCAGCGGTGGTGGAGCCGCGCACGGAGCCGTCGGCGTGGAGGTTGCCGATGCCGAGGAGGTTCACGTTGACGCTGGAGGCGAGCGCCTCGGCGCTGGCCTTGCCGGCGCTGACGGCCTGCACGCTCAGCCCGTCGCGCGCGGTGATGGTCATGCCGCCGCGGATAGCGGCGCTGGTTTGGATGTTGGCCGCGGCGTTGGCCACGTTGGTGTTGACGTTGCCAAGCAGGCTGACGCTGGCGCCGCCGCCCATGGCCAGGCCGCCGACGGTGGCCTTCGCGCCCTCGCCCTTGTACTGGCTGAGCACTTCGAGGCTGCCGAGGTCGTAGACGGCGTTGCCGGTGATGCGCGCGTCGAGCAGGCCTGCGGCGTTGGCCACCGCCGTATTGACGGTGATGCGCAGGGCGGTGACGTCCACCTTGACGGTGCGGCCTTCCGCCGTGGCCCCGCCCGCGCCGATGGCGGAGACAGCGGCCTTGCCCGCCACGGTGAGCGCGCCGTTGCCGCCGATGCCGGCCTGCGCGGCG
>CAMMGP010000090.1 GCA_946496415.1 uncultured Clostridia bacterium
AACACCGTGGTGCCGCCGCGCGCGCCCGATCCGGACGACCTCTTTTTGGAGGATGAGGCCGACGCTGAGGACGACATCGCCGACTTCGTGCAGGAATATCTGGACGATTACCGCTATGAGGATCGGCCGCGGGGTAATTTCTTCGTGCGCCACATCCGCGGCTTCGTCTGTCTGATCCTGTTGGTCATCTTTGCGCTGGGGGTCGGCTCCTGGCTGATGTTTGGCAGCGGCCAGCGCACGCTGGGACAGCTCTACATCAGCAGAAATCCCGACACCTATGTCGAACTCGGACAGGAGGCCGACGCGGCGGGCAACTACGAGGAAGCCGGCGCGTACTACCTCAAGGCGCTTGAGCTTGACCCCACGGACCGCACCACCGCCATCAATGCCGCCAACGCCTATATCCGCGCCGGCAATTCCGGACGCGCGGCGACGGCGCTGGAATACCTCATCGCCATCGACCCCAACGACCCAGCGCCTTACAATACGCTCAAGCAGCTCTATCCGGACGCGGCTTCGCGCCCGCAGCGCGTCACCCAGCTTTTGCAGCAGGGGGCGCAAAACACGGGCGACGCCAGTCTGGCTCAATAGCGCTTCGTGCAGGATGCCCCCGTTTCCCCGCCGGGGAAGCGGGGGTTTTTGCGCCAAAGCGCCAGAATACGCCGTTTTTTTGCAATATCACGATTTTTTGTTGCATTTTTGCGCAGTTCGCCAAAATTTTCCCGACCCCCTTGACAAACCCCTTTCGTCGTGGTATCCTGTGACAAACGCGACGACCGGAAACAAGTACGGCAGGGCGCGGCCTTCAGAGAACCGCCGGGTGGTGCGAGGCGGCAGGCAGTCCGGCGCGGAATACATTCCGAGAGCGGCGCACTGAACGGGGCTTCCCCAAGTAGGCTGCGACGGGTTCGCCCGTGAGCGCGATAGGGTATGTTCGTACCCGACGAGGGTGCTTTCGTGAGGGAGCGCCGAATTGAGGTGGTACCGCGGGTAAACGCCCGTCCTCAGCAATTCACTTTGCGGAGGGCGGGCTTTTTGCATGCCCCCGCGCATGGGAGGGGATCGCATGGCGATCAAACTTGCGCTGTTGGTGGTATTCTTTGGCATCATGCTGGCGGTGGGCATTCACTGCCGCCGCCACGCCACGGACGTGAACGGCTTCGTGCTCGGCGGCCGTTCGGTGGGCGCGTGGCTGACGGCCTTTGCCTACGGCACGTCCTACTTCTCGGCGGTCATCTTCGTCGGCTACGCGGGCCAGTTCGGCTGGCGCTTCGGCGTGGCCTCCACGTGGATCGGCCTGGGCAACGCCTTTTTGGGCTCTCTGCTGGCCTGGGTGGTGCTCGGCCGCCGCACGCGGCTGATGAGCCAGCACCTGGACAGCGCCACCATGCCGGAGTTCTTCGGCAAGCGCTTCGGCTCCAGGGGGCTGAAGATCGGCGCGTCCATCATCGTCTTTATCTTCCTCATCCCCTACACGGCCTCGCTCTACAACGGCCTTTCCCGTCTGTTCGGCATGGCCTTCAACATCGACTACACGCTCTGCATCATCCTCATGGCGGCGCTGACCTGCGTCTACGTGGTGGCGGGCGGCTACATGGCCACGGCCATCAACGATTTCATTCAGGGCCTGATCATGCTGGGCGGCATCGTCGTGGTGGTGCTGGCAGTGCTCAATGAAAACGGCGGCTTCATGGCGGCCATGGACGCGCTCGCCCGCGTGGAGGACACCTCCGTGACCACCACGCCCGGCGCGTTCACCTCCTTCTTCGGCCCCAAGCCGCTGGAGCTTCTCGGCGTGGTCATCCTCACCTCGCTGGGCACCTGGGGGCTTCCGCAGATGGTGCAGAAATTCTACGCCATCCGCTCGGAAAAGGCCATCCACAAAGGCGCGGTCATCTCCACGCTGTTTGCCGTGGTCGTGGCGGGCGGCTGCTACTTCCTCGGCGGCTTTGGCCGGCTCTACGGGGATCGCGTGAACGTCGCCGCCGACGGCTACGACGCCATCATTCCCGCGATGCTGGAAAACCTATCGCCGCTTCTGATTGGCATCGTCGTCATCCTCGTGCTCTCGGCCTCCATGTCCACGCTCTCCAGTCTGGTCATGGCCTCCAGTTCGACCCTGACGCTCGACCTTCTCAAGGACAATGTCGTCAAGGACATGGACGAGAAAAAGCAGGTGCTGACCATGCGCGGCCTCATCGTGGTGTTCATCGCCATCTCCGTGGTTATCGCCATTGTGCAGCACAAGAGCAACATCACCTTCATCGCCCAGTTAATGGGCGTCTCCTGGGGCGCGCTGGCGGGCGCGTTCCTCGCCCCCTTCCTCTACGGGCTTTACTGGAAGCGCACCACCCGCGCGGCGGTGTGGGTCAGCTTCCTCTTCGGCGCGGGCGTGATGACGCTCAACCTCTTCTGCCCATCCATCTTCCCATCCATTCTCCAGTCGCCCATCAACTGCGGCGCGTTCGCCATGCTTGCGGGCCTGGTGTTGGTGCCGCTGGTGAGCCTCATTACCCCGAGGCCGGAGAGGGAACTGACCGAGAGCGCCTTCGCCTGCTACGAGGCCAAGGTGGTCGTGCCCGTGAAGCGCTCGCTGGGGGATTGACGCCCCAAAATACAGAAACGCCGCCCTCCGCATATCGCAGAGGGCGGCGTCGCCCTGTTCAAATGTCCTTTTCCACGACCCTGCCGCTTTGCAGCGAGGCGGGCACGTCGATGGCGCGCTGGTTCTTCGAGCCGCGAAAGCGCAGGGAAAGCGTGCGCTCGGCAAGCACGAAGGGGCCGTCGATGAGCACGTCCACCTCTTCAAGCAGCGCGCGCATCGCCGGATCGTCCAGCGTTTCTTCATAGAGATACCCCGTGTACGCCCACACATTCAACCCGCTCTCGTGCGCGGCGCGGGCGAGCGCGGCGCAGGCGGCGGGCTGACAGAAGGGGTCGCCGCCGGTGAGCGTGATGCCGTCCAGCAGCGGATCGGCGCGGAAGCGGGTGATGATTTCGTCCGTGTCCATGTCCTGCCCGCCGGCAAAGTCGTGCGTCTGCGGGTTGTGGCAGCCGGGGCAGGCGTGCGGACAGCCCTGCGTGAAAATGGCGAAGCGAAAGCCCGGGCCGTCGACGATGGACTCGTTGACCAGCCCCGCGACGCGAATGTTCATGCTTCCGCCTCCTTTGCCGCGCTCCTGCCGGCCAAAGCGCCGGTGGAAAAGGCGATTTGCAGGTTGAAGCCGCCGGTGGTGCCGTCTACGTCGAGCATCTCCCCGGCAAAATACAGCCCCGGCAGGCGCTTGGATTCCATCGTCGAGGCGTTCACATCGCGCACGTTCACGCCGCCGCGGGTGACGATGGCCTCGGAAAAGCCGCGCAGCTTCAGCGGCGTGAGCGGCAGCGCCTTGAAAAATCCCCGCAGCGCCGCGCGCTGCTCGTGCGTCAGGGCGTTGGCGGGCAGGGCGGGGGAGATGCCCGCCAGTTCCAAAAGCGTCAGCGCCAGGTTGTGCGGCGCGAGGCCGTCCATCACGGTGATCAGTTGCTTGCGGGAGAGTTCGCGCAAATCGCGCACCATGCGCGCGTCCAGCGTGCCGTCGTCCAGCGCCGGCTTTAGGTCGATGGCCAGCCGCACGCGGGAAAGGTCCTCCGGAAGCAGGCTGGAAAGCGTCAAAACCAGCGGCCCGGAAATGCCGAAATGCGTAAAGAGCAACTCGCCCTGCTCGGCAAAGATGCGCTTTTCCTTCTTCGCGCCCTTTTCGTAGGCAAAGAGCTTGACGTTGCGCAGGGAAAGCCCGGAAAGCGCGTAAGGCCACGTCTCCACCGTCTCGATGGGAACGAGGGCGGGCAGGACGGCGGTGAGCGCGTGCCCCGTCTCCTCCGCCATGCGGTGTCCGTCGCCGGTGGAGCCGGTGGAGGGGTAGCTGAAGCCGCCGGTGGCGAGGATCACCGCGTCCGCCTTGAGTGCTTCACCGTTTTCCAAAACTACGCCCACGGCGCGCCCGCCCTCTGTCAACAGACGGGAAACGCGCGCGTTCAAACGCACGGTCACGCCAAGGCGCGCAAGTTCGCGCGCGAGCGTGCCAGTCACGTCGCTGGCCTTGTCCGAAGTGGGGAAGACGCGCTCGCCGCGCTCTGTCTTCAGCGTCAGCCCGAGGCTTTCCATCAACTCCATGGTGCCGAAGTTGTCCAGCGTCGCCAGCGCCGCGTACAAAAAGCGCGGGTTGCGCAGTATGTGGCGCATGAACTCTTCCTGCTCGCAGGCGTTGGTGAGGTTGCAGCGGCCCTTGCCGGTGATGTAAATCTTTTTGCCCAGCTTTTCGTTGCGCTCCAGCAGCGTCACCTTCGCGCCGCCGCGCGCGGCAAACAGCGCGGCCATCAGTCCAGCCGCGCCGCCGCCAACGATCAAAATATGTTTTTGCATGTCATTCTCCGCTCTTGGCAAGATAGACGTCGTAATTGGCCCAGATCTTTTCCAGTTCCGCGAAGTGCTCGGAGACTTCCTGCCGCCGCCTCTGGCTGAGGGCGACGATGAGGGCGTTGATGAGCGAGAGCGGCGCGGCGAAGGAATCGACGAACGAGGCCATGTCGCTCTTGGCCATCAGGCAGACGTCCGCCGTGGAGTGCAAAGGCGAGAGCGGGCCGTCGGTAATGGCGATGAGCGACGCGCCGCGCGAGTGCGCGAACTCCATGGCCTCGATGGTGCGCGATGTGTAGCGGGGGAAGGAGATGCCGATGAGCAGATCGTCCTCGCCGATGCGGGAGAGTTGCTCGAACACGTCGCTGATGCCCGAGGTGACCACGGTGACGTTGGTGAAGATGTACTTTAAGTAATGTACGAAAAATTCGGCGATCGGCGCGGAGGCGCGCAGACCCAGCACGTAGATAGCCCGCGCCTGTATGATGCGGTCGATGGCCTTTTCAAAGGCGTTGAGGTCGAGTTCATCCAGCGTGGAGCGTATGTTCATGATGTCCGCCTTCAGCACCTTGTTGAGCACCTGCGCGTGATCCATGTCCGAGGTCATCTCAAAGCGCTGCGAGGCGGTAAGGCGGTGGCGGATCAATTCCTGCAGCGCCTTTTGCAGCTGCGGATAGCCAGAATAGCCCAGCGCCGCGGCAAAGCGCACCACCGTGGACTCCGAAACGCCCACGTATTCGCCCAGCTTGGAGGCAGTCATGAATACGACTTTATCGTAATGCGAGACGATGCACTCGGCAATGCGCCGGTGGCTTTTTGACAGCTTCTTGCCGCTGTGGTTGAGCCGCTGGATCAATTCCTGCGCGTTTTCCAAGACAAAGACACGCTCCTTCCACACTTTCGTAGTCCATATAAAGAAAGTATACCCCTTTTTTGCCGAATTTGCAAGAGCAAAATGCAAATTTGTCAGATCGATTCGCAAAAACGCCCCGTTTTTTGCAAAAAATGTATTATCTTACGCAGCTGATTCATTTTTTTCACTGACAGCGCATGCGTTGACAGCAAAACCGGGCGCGTGCTATAATAATGGTCCGATTGTTGAAAAAGGGGAAGGTTCAAGTATGTCGTTTGCGGAACTGCTGCTCGTTGCCATCGGACTTTCGATGGACGCCTTTGCCGTCGCCGTCTGCCGGGGGCTGGAGGTGCGCAGGATCGTCTACCGGCAGGCGCTTTTGATCGCCGTGTTCTTCGGCGGATTTCAGGCGCTGGTGCCGGTGG
>CAMMGP010000091.1 GCA_946496415.1 uncultured Clostridia bacterium
GCCTGCCTGCGTCCATTATACAGTATTTTCCAGCAGAAAGCAATGGAGATCGCGCGAATGGAAGCCGCCGCCCCCAAACGGGAGCGGCGGCGCATTGTTCAACCTCACGCCTTGCGGGTGGCGAGCACGGCGTTTTCGCCGTTGATGTTCCATTCCTTGACGTAGGCATCCGAAGCGGGCGTGCCCATTTCCAGCTTCTCGGCCAGCACGGCGCGGCAAATCTCCTTTTCGCCGCGGGCGATGATGGCGGCCAGCTTTTCATCCGTGGCGCAGGTGACGGTGATGCGGTCGGTCACTTCATACCCCGCCTCCTTGCGCATGGTCTGGATCTTGGAAATGACCTCGCGCACGAAGCCTTCCTCGATCAGTTCGGGGGTGAGGTTGGTGTCCAGCACCACGGTCAGATCGCCCTCGCTCTCGGCCATGAAGCCGGGCTTCTGCATCGGCTCGATGAGCGTGTCCTCGCGGGCAAGCTCTACGGTCGTGCCGTCCACGTCGAAGGTCAGCGCTTCGCCGCGGTCGAAGGTGTCCACCACGTCGTTGCCGTCGGCCTGGGCGAGGTAGGCGCTGATCTTGCCCAGCAGCTTTCCGTAGCGCGGGCCGAGCGTGCGCAACTGCGGCTTGATTTTGTAGCTGGTGAAGGCGCGGGCGTCGTCGACAAATTCCACGCTCTTGACGTTCAGTTCGTCGGCGATGAGCGCGGCCATGGCCTCGGGCAGCTTCGCGCCCTTGACGTAGAGGGCGCGCGCGGGCTGGCGCACCTTCATGTTGGCGGCGCTGCGGCAGGCGCGGCCCAGCTGCACGATGGCGATGACAGCCTCCATGTCGTCCTCGAGTTCCTTGTCCACCAGCGACATGTCCGCTTTGGGGAAGTCGGTCAGGTGCACGGACTCCTTCGCGCCGGGGATGTTGTTGACCACCAGGTTCTGGTACATGTTCTCCGTCATGAAGGGGATATAAGGCGCGCAGAGGCCGCAGAGCGTGGTCAGCACGGTGTAGAGCGTCTCAAACGCGGCAAGCTTGTCGCCTTCGAGGCCCTTGCCCCAGAAGCGCTCGCGGCAGCGGCGCACGTACCAGTTGGACAATTCGTCCACAAAGGCGGCGATGGCACGGGCGGTCTCGGTGATTTTGTACTCGGCGAGGCCCTCGTCGACGAACCTGATCAGCGATTGCAGCTTGGAGAGCACCCACTTGTCCATCAGCGAGAAGTCCTCGGCTTTGGCCTTCTGTTTCACCGGATCGTAGCCGTCGATGGAGGCGTAGAGCGTGAAGAAGGCGTAGGTGTTCCACAGCGTGCCCATGAACTTGCGCTGCATCTCGCCCACCAGCGCGCCGGAGAAGCGCTTGGGCAGCCACGGCGAGGCGGCGGCGTAGAAGTACCAGCGCACCGCGTCCGCGCCCTGCTTGTCGAGCACTTCCCACGGATCGACCACGTTGCCCTTGTGCTTGGACATCTTCTGGCCGTTCTCGTCCTGCACGTGGCCCATGACCACGCAGTTTTTGAACGGCGCGCGGCCAAACAGCAGCGTGGAGATGGCCAGCAGCGTATAGAACCAGCCGCGGGTCTGGTCGATGGCCTCGGAGATGAAGTTGGCCGGGAACGTCTCCTTGAAGAGGTCCTCGTGCTCAAATGGATAGTGGTACTGGGCAAAGGGCATGGAGCCGGAATCGTACCAGCAGTCGATGACCTCGGGCGTTCTGTGCATCTCCTTGCCGCACTTTTCGCAAGTGATGGTCACCTGGTCGATGTAGGGGCGGTGCAGTTCGAGGTCGTGCGGCACGTCGTGGCCCAGTTCTTCCAGTTCCTTGCGCGAGCCGATGACGTGCGTGTGGCCGCACTCGCACACCCACACGGGCAGCGGCGTGCCCCAGTAGCGCTCGCGGGAGAGGCCCCAGTCGATGACGTTTTCGAGGAAGTTGCCCATGCGGCCTTCCTTGATGTTGTCCGGCAGCCAGTTGACGGAGCGGTTGGAGGCGAGCAGCTGCTCCTTCACCGCCGTCATGCGGATGAACCAGGTGGCGCGGGCGTAGTAGATCAGCGGCGTGTCGCAGCGCCAGCAGAAGGGGTAATCGTGGGTGAACTCCTCCGCCTTGACCAGCAATCCGCGCTTTTCGAGGTCTTCGAGGATGAGCGGGTCGGCGTCCTTGACAAACGTGCCCGCCCAGGGCGTCTCCTTGGCCATGCGGCCGCGTGTGTCCACCAACTGGAGGAAGGGCAGGTCGTTTTCGCGGCCGACGCGGGCGTCGTCCTCGCCGAAGGCCGGGGCCTGATGGACGATGCCGGTGCCGTCGGTCATGGTGACGTAGGTGTCGGCCACCACGCGCCAGGCGGGCTTGTTGACCAGCGGCTTCTGGAAGTCAAACAGGGGCTCGTATTCCATGCCCACCAAATCGCTGCCGTTGAAGAGCGTGATGTTCTCCACCGTCGCGTCCTCGCCGAGCACGGCGTGGATGAGCGCCTGCGCCATGATGACGGTGCGGCCCTCAAAGTCAAAGCGGGCGTAAGTCTCGTCGGGATTGACGCAGAGGGCGACGTTGCTGGGCAGCGTCCAGGGCGTGGTCGTCCAGGCGTAGAGCCAGGTGTTTTCCTCGCCCTTGACCTTGAAGCGCACGAAGGCGGACTTCTCCGTCACCGTCTTGTAGCCCTGGGAGACTTCGTGGGAGGAAAGCGCCGTGCCGCAGCGCGGGCAGTAGGGCACCACCTTGTGGCCCTTGTAGAGCAGGCCCTTGTCGGCCACCTGCTTTAAGGACCACCAGACGGATTCGATGTAGTTGTTATCATAGGTGATGTAGGGATCGTCCATGTCCGCCCAGAAGCCGACGCGGTCGGACATCTTTTCCCACTCGCTCTTGTATTTCCAGACGGACTTTTTGCATTCCTGGATGAACGGCTCGATGCCGTATTCCTCGATCTGCTCCTTGCCGTCGAGGCCGAGCATCTTTTCCACTTCCAGCTCCACGGGCAGGCCGTGGGTGTCCCAGCCGGCCTTGCGCAAAACGTGCTTGCCCTTCATGGTCTGGTAGCGGGGGATGAGGTCCTTGATGGCGCGGGTTTCGATATGGCCGATGTGGGGCTTGCCGTTGGCCGTGGGCGGGCCGTCGAAGAAGGAGAATTCCTCGCCGCCCTCGCGGTTCCTGATGGACTTTTCAAAGATGTCGTGCTTTTTCCAGAAATGGACAGTCTCGACCTCGCGGTTGACGAAATCGAGGTTCGGGGAGACTTTTTCAAACATGCGACCACTCCTCCAAAAAATACGCCCCGTCCCGAGTTTGGGACGAGGTCATCGCGGTACCACCCAAGTTGGCGCAAAGCGCCCGCTCGCGGCGCGCAAAAAACGCGCCTGCGCTGTAACGGGCGGACCCGGCGCGGCCTACTGGCAAGAGCGTTCGGCCTGCCGCTCCGGGGCGATCCCCTCCGCACCCTTCCGCCGGGCTCGCACCAGCCCCGGCTCGCTTGGAAAGGGGGAACGCGGAGGCAGTCCCCTTCAAGGCGTTTCTACCAACTATTATAACTGGAAGTCGGCATTTGTAAAGGGGCGGGAAGGTTAAATTCCCCGCCAGGAATACTTTTGCAGACAGGGGATATACTACTCTCATCACGCCGGCTCGCCGGCGGAAAAGGAGTGGAAAAAACATGCTGGATCGTACTTCGCTCGTCATCACCATCCTCGGCGCCATCAACTGGCTGCTGGTGGGCCTTTTCCAGTTTGACCTGGTGGCCTACATCTGCGGCGGACAGGCCGCGGTGGTCAGCCGCGTGATCTACACGATCGTCGGCATCGCGGGGCTGTGGTGCATCTCGCTGCTCTTCCGCGAACGCCGGAGCGCCCGCGAGGGCGAATGACGCCATGCGCTTCCGGGGCCGGGCCTCGGGGGCGCTTTTTTCACCCAACCCCCGCTTTGCGTGAACTTTTTGCGGCCCGGAAACGTCCAAAAAACGACGGGGAAACGAAATTCTCCTTTCCACGCGCCGCGCGCGTTTACAAAAGGCGCGCAATGTGCTAAAATAAACCTATGGGGGTGCAGATACATGGGCGAGAGAAAGTTTTTGCGCGCGCTCATCTGCCTGACGCTGATGCTGGCCCTGCTGCTGGGCACGGTCGGCGCGCAGGCCGCGGAACGCTCGGTGACCATTCTTAGACTGACCAACGATTTTGTCAACATACGCTCCAGCACCGGCGAAGGCAGCCGCGTCATTGGCACGCTGCGCCAGGGCGCGCTGATGTTCTACCTCAACCGCAGCGGCAGCATGGCCTATGTTTGCACCACCAGCGGCACGCAGGGCTATGTCTACGCCGGCTATCTGGAGAAGGTCGGCGAGGTGCGCATCGGCAATGTCTACTATGTGCAGAGTTCGTCCCTGACCGTCTACAATTCGCCCAGCACCAGCGCCAGCCGTTCGGGAACGCTCTCCAAGGGCTATCATCTGCTGCTGATCGACGCCAACGGCCGTTGGGGCAAGATTCGCTCCCTGAGCGGCGCGCAGGGCTATGTGCTCCTGAGCGGACTCAGACGCGCGTCCACCTGAAAAACGCGATGAAAAACAGCGCCTCCTCGTGGGGCGCTGTTTTGTTGTGGCCGCCGCGCCTACAAAAACAGCAGCAGGCTCACCGCCATCACCGCCATGCCGGAGATGAGGCCATAGATGGAAAGGTGGTGCTCGCCGTATTCGCGGGCGGCGGGGAGCAGTTCGTCAAAGGAGATAAAGACCATGATGCCGGCCACGGCGGCGAAGATGACGCCGAACACCGCGTCGCTCATCAGCGGCAAAAGCAGCAGATAGCCCACCAGCGCCCCCAGCGGCTCGGCAAGGCCGGAGAGGAAGGAATAGCAGAACGCCTTGCGCCGCGAGCCCGTGGCCTGATAGATGGGCACGGACACGGCAATGCCCTCGGGAATGTTGTGGATGGCGATGGCGGCGACGATGGGAATGGCCACGTTCGGCTCCTGCAGGGCGGAAACGAATGTCGCCAGCCCTTCGGGAAAGTTGTGTACGGCGATGGCCAGCGCCGTGAGCACGCCCATGCGCATCAATTTCTGCGGCCGGGGCGCGCCTTCCCGCTCGCTTTCGACCAGCCGCGCCTCGTGGGGGTTCTCCTCGGAGGGAATCAGCTTGTCGATCACGGCGATGAGCAGCATGCCGCCGAAGAACGCCGCCACCGTGGCCCAGGCGCCGCCGCGCGCGCCCAGCCCCGCCGTCAGCGATTCCTGCGCCGTGGCGAGTATCTCCACCATGGAGACGTAGACCATCACCCCCGCGGAAAAGCCGAGGCTCACGCTGAGAAAGCGCCGGCTGGTGCGTTTGGCGAGAAAGGCGATGAGGCTGCCGATGCCTGTGCTGAGGCCGGCGATGAGCGTAAGGCCGAAGGCAAGCAACACGTCGTGCATTGGGCGCTCCTTTCCTTGCCGTCGCGGCATTTGTTAGTCTTTTCTAACAACAATGATACCATCCCGCGGCCGCCCTGTCAAGCGCGGGGATGGGGGCGCGCGGGCAGGCGCTTACTTATGATATACACAAAGGCGCGGGCCGCGAAACAGCGCGGGCAGGCCCGGTTCCAGGCGCGCCGCGGGGGGAGAATAAATGCCGCCGGGGCGTTGCGGCATGGGGGAATGACGCATCCTTGCCCCGCGGGGCAAGGATATGCTGCAAGTGTGCGGGATCGA
>CAMMGP010000092.1 GCA_946496415.1 uncultured Clostridia bacterium
AGGGGTAGACCGGCAGCATCTCCTCCACCAGCGCGCCGCGCTCCAAAATGGAGCCGAAGTTGGGCAGCGTGCGCATATAGGAAACGTCGAATTCGCACAAGGCGTCGATCATAAAGACGAAGAGTTTGTTTTTCATGGTTCCTCCGGGGGCGTCTTTATACACGCGAGAGGACCGGCGGGAGCCCCGCCGATCCTCTTGGTCAAATAGGGTTTAGCCCTGCATGGCGGCGTTGGAAGTCTCCACGCAGGCGGCCAGGGCGTCTTCGACGCTCATGCCGCCAGCGGCCATGGTCGCGGCCTCTTCCAGCGCCTCGCGCACGGCGTAGGAGCCGGAGATGGTGGGCAGCGCGCCGGCCACGTCGAGGTTGGCCTGCACGGCGGCCAGCGACGGATCGAGGTCAGCGGCGAACTCCTTGTAGATCTCGCTGTTTTCCTGGGTGGTGCCGTAGGGCGAGATGGCGTTCATGGCGATGGCCCACTGGGCGTTGTTGTCGGGCTGGAGGAAGAACTTCACAAACTCATAGGCGCCGCGGTTGGTCGCCTCGTCCTTGTTGAAGACGATGGGGCCGCGGTTCCAGCTCGGATACCAGGAAACGGTGATGGTGTTGGGCAGCGGGGCGACCGCGTACTCAAAGCCGTCGGGGATGATGTAGGGCACGCCCGCGCAGGAGCCGGAGTAGGAGGCCACCAGCTTGGCGTTGAAGTCGTCAGACCAGTAATCGCCGGTGGGACGCAGGCCAAAGTAGCCGGCCTGCACGTTGTCGGCGAACCACTGCAGCCACTCGCGGGTGGAGTCGGTGTCAAAGAGCACGCACTTGTTCTCCATGTCGATGTACTCGTTGCCGGACTGCATGATGAGCATGTGCATAAGGTCGGTCAGCGAGTCCGCGGCGAAGCCGGGGATGCCGTACTTCTCGTAGATGGCCTTGGACTGCTCAGCCAGCTCTTCCCAGGTCGTCGGCGGGGTGAAGCCCATCTCGTCGTAGATGGTCTTGTTGTAGAAGAAGATCGGGCCGGTGGTGACGGCGGGCAGGGCGTACATGCCGCCATCGACGAAGCCGACGGTCTCGGCCTTGATGGCCTCGGGCAGGGAGTTGTAGATCTCCTGCATCTCGGGGTCTTCGTTGATGTACTGGCTCATGTCGACGACCAGATCGTCCTCGATGTAGTCGGCGGCGGTGGAGGCGTAGTTGAAGATGATGCTCGGGCCGACGCCGTTGGCCACGGCGTTGTACACGGTGTCTTCAAATCCCGAGTAGGCCTGGGACTGGACGACGACCTCGTACTGATCCTGCGACTCGTTGAAAGCCGCGGCAAAGCCCTCGAGCGCGGTCTGCTGCGCGTCGGTAAAGGTGTGCCAGATCACGACTTCGACCGGCTCCGCGGTCTCGGCCATGGCCACGCCGCAGATCATGAAGATGATCGCCAGCAGGGCCGCCATCATGGAACGGATTTTCATTTTTGTCCCTCCTGTACTGTATCTTGCCGATATTGTCCGGCAAACGCGCGTCTTGCGCGATTACCCACGCAGAGGTTCCCCACCTGCTATTGTAACGCCGCCCGGGTGAAAAGTACACCGCCTTTGTTGGTTTTTTGGTAAACTATGCGTTAGGCCGAGAGCCATCGCGGCGACGGTTGTACTTCGGCCCCAGGGCCGAATACTGACGGGCGATCCAGCGGCAGATGCCGTCCAGCCCGGGGTAGAGCATGCGTTCGGAGATGTTGATGTAATCCAGCTTGTCACGGATCTCCAGCTTCACTTCGCGGGGGATGATGATCTTGTAGTAGTCGATCTCCTGCTGTTCGAGTATGTCGGAGAGCAGCACGCCCGGATCGCTGACCACGGAAAAGAGAGCGTACTGATTGGCGATGCGGTCGAGCATGGAGGCGGGCTCAAAAAAGAGGGCGTAGGGCTCCGGGGAAAGCGCCTGCATCTCGGCGAAATCGCGCACCTCCTCTTCGAGAAGGCCGAGGGAGAAGATGTTGCAGTTGGCTTCCTCCAAACGCTTGCGCAGACGCTTGGGGAGGCGGTGCTTGACCTCGGTGGCATCTATACACCAGATGGCGCCGTCGCGGTCGTAGGCGTCGGTATCCTCCGTGGCGAAATGCGCCGCCACCAGCGGGGAATACGACCAGTCGAGCAGGCGCGTGGGCAGGCCGTAATGCTGCGCCACGGGCAAAAGCTGCCAGAATCCCGTATACTGGGCAAGGTCTGTATAGCCGTATTTGCGAAAGCTGCGAATGATCGCCTGCTCAAGGCCAAGGTCATGGGCGCAGACGCGGTTGAGCGAGGGCACGAGGCGCCAGTCCTTGTCCGCCGCGCCGCGATAGATGCGGTTGGCGCGGTAGCGCATGATCTTTTCATCCCACACATCGTCAAAGACGGCCCTTTGCAGGTCGTCCCAATTTTGGATGACGATTTCCAGCATATCTGCCTCCGCAATTTTCGACTTACGCTCAACACGTTCGACATGGATTCGTAAAAATCCTGCCATTTTTTGATCGCGGCAAAATTTTCTTTTTCGTGCCTTGTAATCATGGCAAACGTTTGCTATAATTGAGAAACAGGGACATTAAAAGCAAAGAGGTGTTTCCTTTGGATGCCAAGATTGTCGTTCGCAAAGCGCTGGAAAACAAGCTGGTCGTGCCCGCGTTCAACATCCCCCATCTGCCGATGGTGAAGCCCATCGTGCAGGCGGTGGTGGATGAAAACTCCGTGGCCATGATTCAGGTGGCGCGTCTGGAGTGGGAAAAGTTCGAGTCCGAGAGCCTCGAGCGCGTCGCCGAAGAATATGAAAAGTATAAGAAGGAAGGGCATACGCTTTTGCACCTCGACCATGTGCCCGTCATCGACGAGGACCACCTCGAGGTGGACTATCTGCCCATCATCGAGCGCGCCATCAAGGCCGGCTATCAGTCCGTGATGGTGGACGCCTCGCGCCTCTCTCTGGAGGGCAACATCGCCGCCACGAAGGCCGTTTGCGACATCGCCCACGCCGCGGGCATCCCCGTGGAGGCCGAATTGGGCGCGGTCATGGGCCACGAGACGGCGCAGGCCGCCATTCCCTATGAGGAAATCTTTGAAAAGAAGATGGGCTTCACCACCGTGGAGGACGCCACGAAGTTTGTCGAAGGCAGCGGCTGCGACTGGCTGAGCGTGGCCGTGGGCAGCGTGCACGGCGCCATCGCCGCCAACCTGCTGGACAAGAAAAAGCCCGCCGCCAAGCTGGATATCGAGCGCATTACCGAACTGGAAGCGGCGCTCAACATCCCGCTGGTGCTGCACGGCGGCAGCGGCATCGAAAACGACTACATCCTCAGGGGCATCAGCGCCGGCATCGCCAAGATCAACGTCGGCACCGAGTTGCGTCAGCCCTACGAGCGCGCCATGCGCGAGAAAAACGACGTGGAATACGCCCGCGAATGCGTCTACAAGCGCTGCCGCGAACTGATCCGCGACTTTTTGCGCACCGCTGGCGACGCCGACGTGCTGGCCAAGTAAAGGCTTTGCAGGGCTTCGGGAAGCGTTCCCGAAGCCTTTTTTGTCGGTGAAATTTTCGCGTGCGGCCATTTTTTTCCCGCGCGTACTGGAAAATTCACAGAAGATGTGTTAGAATGATTTTATATGCGCGGAGAGGAGGAAGTTTTACGGAGCGATTGCAGCGTTTCCTTTCCGCCATGGCGGCGCGCGCTATCTCTGCGGCGCTGATCCATCGGCCGGAAAACGTGCGCTATCTCACCGGCTTTACCGGCGAGGGTTGCCTGTTTGTCTCCGCGCAAAGGCAGGCCCTGCTCACCGACTTCCGCTATGTGGAACAGGCCGCCCGGCAGGCCCCGTCGCTTCCATGCGTGCGCACGCGCGCGGGCAAGAACGTGGAGGCGTTGGTGGCGGAACTCGCCGCCGCCTCGGGCGCAGAGCGCCTGGCGGTGGAGACGGACTTCCTCTGCTACGACGACTACGCCGCTTTGCAGGCCGCGCTGGGGGCCGTCCCCCTCGCGCCGCTCTCCGGCCTTGTCGAGCAATTGCGCGCCCGCAAGGACGAGGGCGAGATCGACTGCATCCGCCGCGCCGCGGACATCGCCTGCCGCGCCTTCAAGGCGATTTTGGAGGTCATTCGCCCCGGCATGACCGAGCGCGAGGTGGCCATCGCCCTCAATTACGAGATGCTCAAACTGGGCAGTGAGGGCGAGGCGTTTGACACCATCGCCTGCGCAGGTCAAAACGGCTCTCTCCCCCACGCCGTGCCCGGCGAGCACCGCCTGCAAAACGGCGAGTTTTTGACGCTGGACTTTGGCGCGACGTATAACGGCTATTGCTCGGACATGACGCGCACGGTGGGCATCGGCAAGGTGGACAGGCCCCTGCGGGACATCTACCAGACCGTGCTCGAGGCGCACGAGATGGCGCTTGATGCCGTCCGCCCCGGCGCGGTGTGCGAGGAGATCGACAAAGTGGCCCGCGACTTCATCGACGCGCGCTATCCCGGCGCGTTCGGCCACGCCCTCGGCCACGGCGTCGGCCTCTACATCCACGAACAGCCCCGGCTCGGCAAGGGCGATGGGACGGTGCTTCAGCCCGGCCACGTCGTCACCATCGAGCCCGGCATATATATCTCGGGTCTTGGCGGTTGCCGGATCGAGGACATGGCGATCCTGACTTCGGACGGGTTTATCGACCCCATCGACGCGCCGAAGCAGCTGATCGAGCTGTAAACATTCCTTACCATTTTATTTGAGGAGGCACATTCCCCATGATCAACGCAAGCGACTTCCGAAACGGCGTCACCATTGAGATGGACAACGGCATTTGGACCGTCGTCAGTTTTCTGCACGTCAAGCCCGGCAAGGGCGCGGCGTTCGTGCGCACGAAGCTGAAGAACATCGTCACCGGCGCCGTCATCGAGCGCACCTTCAACCCCACCGATAAGATGGCCAAGGCGCACATCGAGACCAAGGAGATGCAGTATCTCTACAACGACGGCGACCTTTACTACTTCATGGATCTGGACACCTACGATCAGCTGCCGCTGACGCACGATCAGGTGGAGGACGCCATCCCCTTCGTCAAGGAGAACACCAACGTCACCGTGCGCTTCTTCAAGGGCGCGCCCTTCAGCGTCGAGGCCCCGAACTTCGTGGAGTTGGAAGTGACCGCCACCGAGCCTGGCTTCAAGGGCGACACCGCCTCCAACACCACCAAGCCCGCCACGGTGGAGACTGGCTTCACCCTGCAGGTGCCGCTGTTTATCGAAATCGGCGACAAATTGAAGATCGACACCCGCAACGGCGGCGAATACCTGGGCCGCGCATAAGCGGGCGCGAAAACGCACAAGTTAATGAGGGCGGCTTGCTTTGCCGCCCCATTTTCTGTAAACTCAACTGCCCCGTGGGGCGGAGGTGAAAACATGGCAAAGCTGACGGAACAGATCGGCTACATCCGCGGGCTGATCGGCAGCATGGAACTCGCCCCGGATTCGGCGAACGCCAAGCTGCTTGCGGTGCTGGCGGACGCGCTGGAAAATATCGCCGGCGAGTTGGGCGACCTGCGTGACGATATGACGGAGCTGAACGACTTCGTGGAGAGCATCGACGAGGATCTGGA
>CAMMGP010000093.1 GCA_946496415.1 uncultured Clostridia bacterium
ATATTTTCCCATTTTATATGCAGAAAAAGGCGCCCTATCTGCACATATTTATCCTGCGTATATGCACAAGCGCGCCTTTTAACCCCCAAAATGCGATTTTTCGCACAACGTTCCTATTCGATATCCCACCAGGCGTAGTTGACCGGGTCGGCCTCCACGACTTCGCCGTTGTCGTATTTGACGCGGTGGATGCCGGCGTAGACGCGGGCAATGTCGCTGGCGCGCGGCATGGTCACGTATTCGCTCATCGCCGTTTCAAAGGGTTCCACCAGCGTTTCCGTCGTCTCAAAATACACGTAGTCCTCGCCGTAGAGGGGATCGCCCCAGGCGTCCACGGCGTACATGTAGATCTCGAAGGCCTCCACCGCCCGCGCCGGGGAGGTATTTTCCACCGTCACGCGCATGCGCAGCATGTCCCCATCTACAAACTGCCACTCGCCGTAGCCGCCTTCGGGCAGGATGAGCAATACCTCCGGCGCGTAGGCGGGTTCCGCGTCCGTGGGGAAGTCGGGCGTGGCGGCGGGGAAGTTTACGACGTTCAGCGTCACGGGCACGGCAAAGAGCGTATCGTGGCTTTCCTCGTCCTGTACCTCGATGGTGAAGGAGAGAACGTCGGCGTTTTCCAGCACGGCCATGCTGTCGCCGTCCAGGGGCTGGAGAAAGAAAAATTCATCGTCGTCGCGCTCGCCGTCTTCCACGTCGTAGATGCCCACGCCGTCGATCTCCGTGCCGTCGGCGTAGGCGTCCTCAATGCGCAGGTCGATGGCGCGGCCGGTGTCGTTTTCCACCACCACGTCAAAGCGCAGCTTGTCTTCCTTCCACTGCGTGGTCAGCGCTTCCAGATAGACGCCCTGTTCGTCGATGAAATCCAGCTTGTAGCCCTGCGCCAGAGCCGGCGCGGCCAGCAGCAACAGCGTCAACAGCGCGCACAACAGGCGTTTCATGCCCGCATCCTTCCCTTCTCCGCGCCCGAAAGCGGCGCGTTTTTGTTTTTGGATAGTTTATTATACCATGTTTTTTCGGAAAAGAACACGCAGTTTTTTGTTATTTTTATGCGCCCCGTTAAAGTTTCATGCAGCCCTTTCCGGGTGTGGAAAAACGCGCAAAAACGTGCTATAATAATATAGTAGGAAAAATTTTCGGCAAGCGATCTTCAGGAAGGAAAGGGACACGGTTTTATGCACGCTGAAAACCACTATGACGAGAGCCAGATACAGGTGTTGGAAGGGCTGGAGGCCGTGCGCCGCCGCCCGGGCATGTACATCGGCTCCACCGACGAGCGCGGGCTGCACCACCTGGTGTACGAGATCGTCGATAACGCCATCGACGAGGCGCTGGCCGGTTTCTGCGACGATATACAGGTGACCATTTTCAAGGACGGCTCCGTCGAAGTGCGCGACAATGGCCGCGGCTTCCCAGTGGGCATCCACCCGAAGATGGGCCGCCCGGCGGTGGAGGTCTGCCTGACCGTCCTGCACGCCGGCGGCAAGTTCGGCGGCGGGGGCTACAAGGTTTCCGGCGGCCTGCACGGCGTGGGCGCGTCCGTGGTCAACGCCCTGTCGAAGCATTTGCAGGTCAACGTCTATCAGGACGGCAAAATTTACCAGCAGGAATACGAGCGCGGCAAGGTGCTCTACGACCTCAAGGTCATCGGTCAGACCGAGCGCACCGGCACCACCGTGCGCTTCTGGCCGGACGTCAAGACCGGCGAGACTCCGGAACCCGGCATCTTTGAAACCGGCGATTTCGACTTTGACACCCTCAAGGTGCGCCTGCGCGAGATGGCCTTTTTGAACAAGGGCATCCGCATCTCCCTGCGCGACGAGCGCGTGGAGCCGGCCAACGAGCGTGCCTATCACTACGAGGGCGGCATCCGCTCCTTTGTCGAGCATTTGAACCGCCACAAGACGCCGCTGTTCGCCCCGCCGGTGTACATCGAGGGCGAAAAGAACGGCTCCACCGTGGAAGTGGCCCTGCAGTGGAACGACGGCTACAATGAGAGCGTCTTCACCTTCGCCAACAACATCCACACCCCGGAGGGCGGCACGCACCTGGTCGGCCTGCGCACGGCGCTGACCCGCGTCATCAACGATTATGGCCGCAAGAACAACATCCTCAAGGCCAGCGACGCCAATCTGAGCGGCGAGGACGTGCGCGAGGGCCTTACCGCCGTAGTCTCGGTCAAGCTGGTCGAGCCGCAGTTCGAGGGCCAGACCAAGACCAAGCTGGGCAACAGCGAAATTCGCCCGCTGGTGGATTCGCTGGTGACGGAAAAGCTCACCACCTACTTTGAGGAACACCCCGCCGACGCGCGCATCGTGCTGGACAAGTGCCTGCAGGCCGCCCGCGCCCGCGAGGCCGCCCGCAAGGCCCGCGACCTCACCCGCCGCAAGACGGCGCTGGAATCGGCCTCTCTGCCCGGCAAGCTGGCGGACTGCTCCGAGCGCGACCCGGCCAAGTGCGAAATTTTCCTCGTCGAGGGCGATTCCGCCGGCGGCTCGGCCAAGAGCGGCCGCGACCGGCACTTTCAGGCCATTCTGCCCCTGCGCGGCAAGATACTGAACGTGGAAAAGACGCGCGAGGACAAGGTGCTCTCCAACGCCGAGATCAAGGCGATGATCACCGCCTTTGGCGCCGGTTTTGGCAAGAGCTTCGACCCCGCCAAGCTGCGCTACCACCGCATCGTCTGCATGACGGATGCCGACGTGGACGGCAGCCACATCCGCATACTGCTTCTGACGTTCTTCTACCGCTTCATGCCCAAGCTCATCGAGGACGGCTACGTCTACGCCGCCCGGCCGCCGCTTTACAAGGTCACGCGCGGCAAGATGGAGAAGTACGTCTACACCGACGACCAGCTGCAGGCGCTTCTCGACGAACTGGGCCGCGACGTCAAGCCCAACATACAGCGCTACAAGGGCCTGGGCGAGATGAACCCGGAACAGCTGTGGGAGACGACCATGAACCCCGAGACGCGCAGCATGTTCCGCGTGACGTTGAAGGACGCCATCGCCGCCGACGAGATGTTCACGCTTTTGATGGGCGATCAGGTGGAACCCCGGCGCGAGTTCATCGAGGAAAACTGCAAACTGGTGGCCGATCTGGACATTTAGAAAGGAGCGCAGGCTGTGTCGGAAGATCAAATGAATATCGGCGCGCTTACGCCGATAGACATAGAAGAGGATTTGAAAAAATCGTTCATGGCCTATGCCATGGCGGTCATCGTCAGCCGCGCCCTGCCGGATGTGCGCGACGGCCTCAAGCCCGTGCACCGGCGCATCCTCTATTCGATGATGGAACTGGGCGTGACCCCGGACAAGCCCTACCGCAAGAGCGCCCGCATCGTCGGCGACTGCATGGGTAAATACCACCCCCATGGCGACAGATCCGTCTACGACGCCATGGTGCGTCTGGCGCAGGATTTCTCCACCCGCTGCACGCTGGTGGAAGGTCAGGGCAACTTCGGCTCCGTGGACGGCGACGGCGCGGCGGCCATGCGTTACACCGAGGCGCGCCTTTCCAAGCTTTCCATGGAGATGGTGCGCGATCTCGACAAGGAAACGGTGGATTTCTACCCCAACTTCGACGAAACGCTGATGCAGCCCGCCGTGCTGCCCGCGCGCTTCCCGAACCTGCTGGTCAACGGCTCGCAGGGCATCGCCGTGGGCATGGCCACGAACATACCGCCGCACAACCTCGGCGAGGCCATCGACGGCGTGGTGATGATGATCGACAACCCGAACTGCACCACGGACGATCTGATGACCGTCATCAAGGGGCCGGACTTCCCCACCGGCGGCGTCATTCTCGGCCGCCGCGGCATCTACGACGCCTACCACGAGGGCCGCGGCCGCATCGTCGTGCGCGCCAAAAGCGAGATCGAGGAGATGGGCGGCAACCGCCAGCGCATCGTCGTTACGGAAATCCCCTACATGGTCAACAAGGCCAAGCTCATCGAGAAGATCGCCGAACTGGTGCATGAAAAGCGCGTGGACGGCATCTCCGACGTGCGCGACGAGTCCGACCGCGAGGGCATGCGCATCGTCATCGAATTAAAGCGCGACGTCAACGCCAATGTGGTGCTCAACTACCTCTACAAGCACACGCAGTTGCAGGACACCTTTGGCGCCATCATGATCGCGCTGGTGGACGGCGAGCCGCGCACGCTCTCTCTACACCAGATCATCCGCCACTACCTCGACCATCAGCGCGACGTGGTGACGCGGCGCACGCAGTACGACCTCGACAAGGCCGAGGCCCGCTGCCACATACTCGAAGGCCTGCTCATCGCCCTGGATCACATCGACGAGATCGTCGCCCTTTTGCGCGCCTCGCGCACGCAGCAGGAGGCCAAAAACGGCCTCATGGAGCGCTTCGGCCTCTCCGAGCGGCAGGCGCAGGCCATCCTCGACATGCGCCTTGCCAAGCTCACCGGTCTGGAACGCGAAAAGACCGAGCAGGAGCACGCCGAACTGCAAAAGCAGATCGCCTGGTACAAACAGGTGCTTGCCGACGAGGGCATCCTGCTGGGCGTCATCCGGGATGAACTGCTCGAGGTCAAGGCGCGCTTTGCCGACGAACGCCGCACGGAGATCTCCTCCCTTGACGGCGAGATCGATATGCTCGACCTCATTCAGGAGGAGGACATGGTGGTGACGCTGACGCACTACGGCTACGTCAAGCGCCTGCCCAAGGACACCTACCGCGCCCAGAAGCGCGGCGGCAAGGGCGTGGTCGGCGCGACCACCCGCGAGGAGGACTTCGTGGAGCAGATGTACGTCACCTCCACGCACGATCCGCTTCTGTTCTTCACCGACCGCGGCCGCGTCTACCGCCTCAACTGCTACGAAATCCCCGAGGCCGGACGCACGGCGCGAGGCACGGCCATCGTCAACCTGCTCAGGCTGGATGGCGGCGAGAAGGTGCGCGCCATGCTGCCCATGCCGCGCGAGTTGGAGGAGGGCCACTATCTGGTCATGGCCACGCGCAGGGGCCTCATCAAGCGCACGGAGACCACGGAGTTTGCCAACCTGCGCTCCACGGGCCTCATCGCCATCGTGCTGCGCGAGGACGACGACCTCATCGGCGTGGCGCTGACCGACGGCAGCCGCGATGTGCTGCTGGGCAGCAAGCAGGGCATGGCTATCCGCTTCTCCGAGAGCGAGATGCGCCCCATCGGCCGCGCCGCCATGGGCGTCAAGTCCATGGAACTGGACGAGGGCGACGAAGTGACGGCCATGAGCGTGGTCGAGGAAGGCGCGCAGGTGCTCTCCATCACCGAAAACGGCTACGGCAAGCGCACCGAGATCGACGAATACCGCCTGCAGGGCCGCGGCGGCAAGGGCATCAAGGCCATGAACCTCACGGACAAGACCGGCGCGCTCGCCGGGCAGCTGCTGGTCAACGAGGAGGAGGACATCCTCATCATCACCGACGATGGCACCGTCATCCGCACGCCGGTGAGCTCCATTTCCGTGCAGGGCCGCAACACGCAGGGCGTGCGCTTGATGCGCGTGCAGGAAAACAGCCGCGTGGTCTGCGTCGCCCGCGCCGAGGCCGAGGAAGAAGCGCC
>CAMMGP010000094.1 GCA_946496415.1 uncultured Clostridia bacterium
GTCCAGGCTCCCGCGCAGGAAGTGGAAGTTCAGGCCACAGCCACCGCGCAGGCGGGAAACGCCGCCGCGGAAGCGCACGCGCAGGACGTGGACTTCGCGGCCGTGGTTGACGCGGTCGCGCAGGATATTCCCGCAAGCGCGGCGGAAGAAGCGGCGGAGCCCGCGGATGCGCCCGATGATTACGATTACGATGAGGAATACGATGAGGACGTCGAGGACGACGGCGAAGAAGAAGCGGTCGATCCCAATCCCTTCGGTTCCATCCTTTCCTTCCTCTCCCGCTCGCGCGACGCCATCGGCAGCCGCCTGCACCGCAAGCGCGCGGACGAGAACGAGGACTATGAGGATTACGACGACGAGGACGACGAAGACCTCGAGCCGGCCGATGAAGAAGTCGACGCGCCCGCGCCGCAGATCGCGCCTGATACGGCAGAAGGCGCAAGTGCTTCCGCGGCGGAGGACGCGCCCGCTGATGTGGACGAGATGTTCGATATTCCCGAATCCTCCGAACCTGAGCTTCGGGCATCCGATGCGGACGAGGAAGAGGGCGACATGCTCGACGAAGAAGACGATGAAGACACCGAAGAGGATGACGAGGAGGAAGACGCCTCCGAAAGCGGCCTGACGCGCTTTTTGCACCTGTTCATCGATCACGCTGACGACGATGACGACGATGACGAAGAGGACGAAGAGGAAGAGGAGCAGAGCGAAGACGCTGCGAACGACTTCGAGGAAGATGACGATGAAGACGCTTTCATCGCCTATGTACAGCGCCTGCAGGCGGGAGGAGAGATCAGCATGGAAGAACCCCGCAAAACGGAAACCGTCGATACTGAAATGACGCAGCTGATGGCCGAGGGTCTGGGCGAGCGCACGCTTTCGCGCCGTGAGCGCCGCGAGATGCAAAAGCGCCAGGAAGCCGAGCAGGCGGCCGCCACCGCGGTTGACCACAGCGGCGAAGAGACGCCGGAAGAAGAGGGCGTAGACGAGCCGACGCGCGAGTTCATGCCCATTTCCCGCGAGCGCGCTTCCATGGCGTCCCGGAACATCGAGCCGCCCGTTTCCCTCTTCAGCGACGAGGATGAGGAAGAGGAAACGGAGGAAGAAACGATCGAGCCGCCCATCTCCCGCCGCGCGCAGCGCCGCGCCGAAAAGGCCCGCCGCCTCGCCGAGGAGGAAGAGGACGACTACGACGAGGACGAAGAAGACGACGGTTACGACGACGCAGACGAAGAAGACGAGGACGATTACGACGAGGAGCCGAAGAAGAAGCGTTCGTCCCGTCGTTCCCGCCGCTCCCGCCGCGACGATTACGACGACGAAGAAGACGACTACGACGAGGATGACGAGGACGATTACGACGAGGACGAGGATGACGAGGACGATTACGACGAGCCCGCCCGTTCCCGCCGCGGCCATCATCGCCGTCATTCCCACCGCGACGATTACGACGACTACGACGAAGACGATTACGACGACTACGACGACGAGGACGACTACGACGATTACGACGAGGATCGCCGTTCCTTCGGCCACTATCTGCTCGGTTTCTTCAAGACCGTATTCTGGATCCTGCTCGTTCTCATCATCGTCCTTGTGGGCATGAACTTGCTGCACTATACGGGCGCGATAGACATCAGCGGCGTGCGCGATACCGTGGAGGGCTGGTCTCCCTCGCTGAGCAATCTGCTGTTCGTGACCGTTGAGGACAGCGAAGCGCCCGAGGACGCCCTGCCGGAGGACGGCGCGGCGAACGACGGCGACGCTGCCAGCGCCATCGAACCGGAAAGCGACGCCCAGACGGACGCGATTCTGCCCGACGACGGCGCGCTGAACGAGGCGGATGCCTCTCAGACGGATACGGGCGATACGCAGTCCGGTTTGGCGCCAGTCGCGCCGGCAGCCTGAGGTTTTTTCCATCAGGCGGGTCATCATTGCACACAGCTTTGGCGACTCGCCTTTTTCTTAGCGCGCTTTCGCGGGCGGCGGTGCCCGAAGGACGGAGAAGGGAAGCATGGCGAACGCGAAAAAGCGGCCGCGCAAAAAGCAGCAGCCGCGCAAAAAAGTCTCCATCGGCATTGTGGTGTTTTTGGGCCTCGCGGCGGCGCTTGTGGTGCTCCTGGCGTTTTTGATCCACGCCCTCGTGGCCGGCGGCGACCGGGAAACCACCGCCACGCCCGCATCCTCCCCCGCCGCCTCGAACGCGCCCTTTGAGGCCGTCGACGCGGATGCCGGCCTTGCCGCCGCGTCTACCCTGACGCCCGCGCCGACAGCAGGCCCTGGGCACTACCCGGCGCAGGCTGCGCCGGACACGCTGGAAAAACTGGGGCTGGAGAGCGTCGCTCTGGAAAGTGGCCAGCGCGTGGACAGCTACGCGCGCACGCCCGCCATCCACATGGGGCTTTCCGGCGAATATGCCTCCATCGAGGGCGTGACCACCTTCCGCGGCAACAACTACCGCGACAGCGCCGCTTGCGGAAGCATTCCCAACGATCCGGAGGAACTGGAGATCGTCTGGAGCGTCGCTATCGGCCAGATCGATGACTGGGACGGCGTTGGCTGGACGGGCCAATGCGCCATCGTGCGCTGGCCGGAAGAGACGGTGCGCACCATGAACGTGCGCGAAGAAAAGCAGGGCGGGCCGCTGACGGAGGTCATCTATGCCACGCTGGACGGCCGCATCTACTTCCTCGACCTCTACGACGGGCAGGCGACGCGACCGGCCATCAACGTCGGCGCGCCCATCAAGGGCAGCGTCACCGTCGATCCGCGCGGCTATCCCCTGCTCTATGTCGGGCAGGGCATCCCGGAAGTGAACGGCCATTCGGTGGACATCGGCACGCGCATCTTCAGCCTCATCGACCAGAGCCTGCTCTTCTTCCTCGACGGCGACGATCCCTTCGCCCAGCGCTCGTGGTACGCCTTTGACGCCGCGCCGCTCGTGGACGGCGAAACGGACACCATGCTGCAGGTGGGCGAAAACGCCATCCTCTATCTGGTCAAGCTGAACACGGACTATGATCCCGCCGCCGGCACGATCTCCATCGCCCCGCAGGTGGATCGCTACGTGTTCCGCTCAGCCATCTCCGATCAGCCGGGCATGGAGAATTCCATCGCCGTCTACGATCACTACGGGTATTTTATCGACAACTCCGGTCTTTTGCAGTGCGTGGATCTCAACACGCTCGCCTGCGTCTGGGCGGGCGATGTGGGCGACGATACGGACGCCACCATCGTCCTTGAAGAGGAGGCCGGCGGCACAGTGGCGCTGTATACCGCCACGGAATTTGAGCACAGCGCCTCCAGCGACGAAAACGCCTATCTGCGCAAGATCGACGCCCTTACGGGGCAAATGCTCTGGAAACTGCCGGTGAAGGTGTATACCTCGCCGGACAACGAGGGCGGCTCCTTCGCCACCCCTGCGCTGGGCAAGGGAGACCTTGGCGATTTGGTGTTCGCCCACATGACGCGCACGCCGGGCGACGGCGCTACGCTGCTGGCTGTGGACAAGGAAAGCGGCGAGGTGGTCTGGCGCGTGCCCATGGGCTCGGGCGGATGGTCGTCGCCGGTGTGCGTATACGACGAGAGCGGCAAGGGCTATGTGCTGGTGGGCAGTTCCTCCGGCGCGCTGCGCATCTACGACGGGCGCACAGGGAACATCATCAGCATCTGCGATCTGGAAGGCAACATCGAGGGTTCGCCGGCCGTGTTCGAGGACATGCTCGTGGTCGGCACGCGAGGAAAGCGCATCTTTGGCGTGCGCATCAAAGGAGGGGACGGCGCATGAAGTACATACTGGCGCTCGATCAGGGGACGACCAGTTCCCGCGCGGTGCTCTTTGACGAAAAGGGCGCGCCGGTGGCCTCGCACGGCATCGAATTTCCCCAGCTCTATCCCAAACCAGGCTGGGTCGAGCACCGGCCAGAGGACATCCTTAAAAGTCAGGTCGAAGCCGCGCGCGCGGCGGTGGAGAAAAGCGGCGTGCGCGTAAGCGAGATCGAGGCCGTTGGCATCACCAGCCAGCGCGAGACTACGCTTTTGTGGGAACGCGAGACGCAGAAGCCGCTCTACAACGCCATCGTCTGGCAATGCCGCCGCACCGCGCCGCTCATCGAGCGCCTCAAGCGCGACGGTCTGGGCAACGTTGTGCGCGACCGCACGGGGCTGATTCCCGACGCCTATTTTTCCGGCACCAAATTGCAGTGGCTGCTGGATACGGTGCCGAACGCGCGCGACCGCGCTGAACGGGGCGAACTGTGCTTTGGCACGGTGGACAGTTTTCTGGCCAACCGCCTCTGCGCCGGGCATCCGCACGTGACCGATGCCACCAACGCCGCCCGCACCATGCTCTACAATATCTACGAGCACCGCTGGGACAATGTGCTTCTGCAGGCCATGGACATTCCCGCGCAGGTGCTGCCCAAAGTGGTGGACACCTCCGGCGTGGTCGGCATGCTCGACAAGCGCGTGCTCGGGCGGGAGATCCCCGTGGCGGCGCTGGTGGGCGACCAGCAGGCGGCGCTCTTTGGCCACGGCTGCTTTGCCCCGGGCATGTCGAAAAACACCTATGGCACGGGCTGCTTTTTGCTGATGAACACGGGGCTGCACCCGGTCAAGTCCGTCAGCGATCTGATCACCACCATTGCCTGGCAACTCGACGGGCAGGCGCGCTACGCATTGGAGGGCAGCGTGTTCGTGGCCGGGGCGGTGGTCAAGTGGCTGCGCGACGAGATGGGCCTGATCGCTTCTGCCGCGGAATCCGAGGCGCTGGCTTCCTCCATCGCCGACAACGGCAATGTCTACTTCGTGCCCGCCTTCACCGGACTGGGCGCGCCGCACTGGGACATGTACAGCCGCGGCACCATCGTCGGCCTCACGCGCGGCACGGGCAAAGCGCACATCGTCCGCGCGGCGCTGGAGGCCATCGCCTACCAGTCCGCGGACGTGCTCGAGGCCATGAGCCGCGACAGTTCCACGCGCCTGAACGTGTTGCACGTGGACGGCGGGGCGAGCGCCAACGACTTTCTCATGCAGTTTCAGGCCGATATACTCGGCACGCGCGTGCAGCGCCCCGCGGTCATCGAATCCACGGCGCTGGGCGCGGCGATGCTGGCCGGGCGCGCCGTGGGACTTTGGAGCGACGAACAGCTGCGCGGTCTGGGCGAGAGCGAGCGCGAATTCGCGCCCAATATGGACGAGGCCACCCGCCGCCATCTGCTGCGCCAGTGGCACCGCGCCGTAGAAAAGAGCAGCGGCTGGGAGGAAGCGTAAAGGGCCATGAGAGAAGACCGCTACGACGACCCGGCGTTTTTTGCCAAGTACAGCCAGATGCCGCGCTCGCAGTATGGCCTGGAGGCGGCGGGCGAATGGGAGACGCTGCGCACGCTGCTGCCCGACTTTGCCGGCCGGCGCGTGCTCGACCTCGGCTGCGGCTACGGCTGGCACTGTCTCTACGCATTGGAGCACGGCGCGGCGGCGGTGACGGGCGTGGACATCTCCGAAAAGATGCTCGCCGTGGCGCGGGAAAA
>CAMMGP010000095.1 GCA_946496415.1 uncultured Clostridia bacterium
CCGTGCTTGAGCGTTACCACCCAGGCGGGCAGGGCGGCGCGCAAACGCGCCTCCAGCGGCATGTTGGAGCCGTGCTGTACGCCGTAGGGCAGGTCGGCGCAGAGAAGGTCGAACTTCGCCGCGCCAAAGGCCTCGCGCACGCGCGTCGCGTCCACTTCCGCGAGACGCAGTGCGCCTTCGGCGAGCGCAAAATCCGTATACGGAGCGCTCTTTTTGCCGCGCAGCGTCAGCGAGCCGCGCCGCGTGGCATGCTTCAAGCGATGGTACTCCAGATAGCGCTTGAAAAACTGCTCGGCTTCGCGCAGGGCGGCGCGGTCTATATCCGAACCGGTGGCGTCCCAGCCGCGGTTGAGGGCCACGAACAGCGTGGTGCCGCGGCCGCACATGGGGTCGAGCAGGCTCGCCTTTTCCGGCATCGCGCCGGCAAGCCAGGCGAGGTTGACGAGCAACTGCGTAAACGTCTCGTTCGTCTTGCCCTTGTATTTGAGAATGCCGGGAAGATCCGCTCCAACGCGCGGCGCCTCGCGGCCAAAAAGCGGCAGAAGCGCGCCGTCTTCCCGGCGCTCAAAGAGCGCGTAAAGCAGCGAGTGGCGCGAAAGCACAGCCATCTCCGCATCCGCAAGCGGACGGGCGGCAAAATTCAGCGATGGAAGGCCGGCGACGCCGCCTTCTTCCCATGTGTATTCCACGCCCAGGCGCGCGAGCGTCACTTCCAACTCCGCGCGGGCCAATTTTTCCGTTTCGACTTGGTAGCGCGCATTGGCATGCGGCCACAAAAGCATGGTATAAAGCATATCAGACTCCGGCGCCGCCCGGATGGCGGCGCGATGCGACGGGCAAAGCGCTTCGGCGCGCTGGGGAGATGTACGAAAAAACTTCTATGCAGAAGCATGCCTGCATATGACAGACAATGGAAAAAGCGCGCCGACCGTTGAATGCGAAAACGCGGCGGCATATTTCTCTGATAGAATTGCAAAACGGCTATCCGCAGTATGGGCGGCAAAGGCGCTGCCGCGCAGAAGGCCAATTCCGAACCGCAACCGCGACGGGAGAGCGGGCGGCCCTGCCTGCAAAACAGAAGTTCACGCCGAAGACCGGCAAAGTTGAAAGCCGCCCCTTTGCAACAGGGGCAAAGGAGCGGCTTTGGGCATTAATACTTGCGCTTGCGGGCTGCCTCCGCCTTCTTCTTGCGCTTTACGCTGGGCTTCTCATAATGCTCGCGCTTGCGGGCCTCCGCGAGAATACCGTCGCGCGCGGTCTTGCGCTTGAAACGACGCAGGGCGCTCTCCAAGGATTCATTCTCCTTGACGCGAATTTCAGACATGTGTTTCCCTCCCCTCGCAGGTGATGGCAAAAGCCAATGAGGCGCGCGGGGTGCGCCACATAAGCTATTATACTCCACGGACTATGTAGCCGTCAAGCGAATCTGGCCCCCTGCAAAGTTATTTTTCAGATTTAATTTCATCCTGACACACTTACGCCATGCTTTCAGAGAGCTTGTCCCCGCCCAGCAGATGGAAGTGCAGATGTTCGACCGACTGCGCGCCATCGCGGCCGCAGTTGGTCACCACGCGGAAACCGGAGACGGAGACGCCCTCCTGTCGGGCGACCTTGCCCACCGCCTCGGTGACGGCGGCGGCGGTCTGCGCGTCGCATTCGAGGATGTTGCGCATGTGCTTTTTCGGCACAATGAGCACGTGCACGGGCGCCTGCGGGTTGATGTCCCGGAAGGCGAGCACATTTTCATCCTCATACACTTTATCGCTGGGAATCTCCCCGGCGATGATCTTGCAGAAGATACAGTCCATAACGTTCACCTCCCATCGATCACGACTTCCCCGCGCGCGAGCGTCCCCTCCCGCGCGAGTATGCGCACCCGGCAAAGCTGACCCGGCTGGGCCTTGGCCCGCACGCGCACGTACTGGCCGGTATAGCCCTCCGCCTCCGCTTCGCCGGCGGCAGTCTCAAACAGCACGTCCTGCACTGTTCCCACCAATGTTGAGACGTAATTTTCTTCCAGTTGGTTCCCAAGCGCCAGAAGTTTTGCCGCGCGCTCGTGCTTGACGGACTCAGGCACCTGATTTGGCATGGCGTCCGCCGCCGTACCCTTGCGCCGCGAATAGGGGAAGACGTGGATGCGGGCAAAGCCGACGGCACGGACAAAATCGAGCGTTTCCTGCGCCTCCTCGTCTGTCTCGCCGGGAAAGCCGGTGAGTACGTCCGTGGTGATGGCGCAGCCGGGCAGGTATTTGCGCAGGCGTTCGACGGCGCGCATGTACTCTTCCGGCGTGTAGCGGCGGCGCATGCGCGAAAGCACGCCCGCCGAGCCGCTCTGCATGGAGAGGTGGAACTGCGGCATGACGCGGCCCAACGCCGCCACGCCGCGGGCGAACTCGTCGGTGACGACGACGGGTTCCAAAGAGCCGAGGCGCACGCGCGGCACGGCTTCCGCCACGGCGCGGATGGCGCCCAGCAGCGTATCATCCGTGCCCCGGCCATAGCTGGCCAGATGGATGCCGGTAACGACGATCTCCGGATAGCCGGCTTCGGCGAGGCGGCGGGCTTCGGCGCGCACATCTTCCAAAGGCATGGAGCGCACCGGGCCGCGCACCGTGGGGATGATGCAGTAGGCGCAGTAGCGGTCGCAGCCCTCCTGTATCTTCATCGTCGCGCGGGTCTTGCCCTCGTGGCGGGTGACGAAGAGGTGTTCAAACGACGCGCCTTTGAGCGGGGCGACGGCGTTGACGGGGCCTTCGCGCCGGGCGCGCTCGAGCAGTTCCACCACTTCGGCGCGGCGCTGCACGCCGATGACCAGCGCCACATTGTCCATTTGCAAAAGCGCCTCCGCCTCGCGCTGAGCGAGGCATCCGGCGACGATGATGGCGCAGTTCGGGTGCTCGCGCGCCACGCGGCGGATGAGCTTCTTCGATTTCTGGTCGCCCGTGCCGGTGACGGTGCAGGTGTTGATGAGGTAGACATCGGCATCGGCGTCAAAGTCCACGGCCGTCCAGCCGGCGCGCTCAAAGGATTCGCGCATGGCCTCGGTATCGTACTGGTTGACCTTGCAGCCGAGCGTGTGAAAGGCGATGGTGCTCATATCTCCCCCATGATGGCCATGATGATGGCGGTCGCGGCGAGCGCGGCGGTTTCCGTGCGCAGTATGCGCGCGCCGAGGGTGACAGTCCTTGCGCCGCTTTCCTCGATCTCCCGGGCGCTGATGCCGCCCTCGGGGCCGATGAGCAGGCCGATATCGTTGCAGGACGGCAGGCCTGTGAGGCGGCCGGCGGTCGCTTCCTCCCACGGGGCGACGAGCAGTTCGCGCTTACGCATGTCGAGGACGGCCTTTTGCCACAGCATGGGCTCCGTGATCTCCATGGGCAGGGCGCGGCGGCACTGTTTGGCCGCCTCGCGGGCGATCTTGCGAAGGCGCTCGACCTTTTCAAAATGGCGCACGGAGCGCTCCATCTCCACCGGCACGAGGCGGGTGACGCCCAGTTCGGTGAGCTTTTGCGCGAGCAGTTCCAGCTTGTCCGCCTTGGGCACGCCCTGATAGACGGTGAGACGCAAACGCGGCTCGTTGGAGGGCAGCGTTTCCAGCAGCTCCACCGAGCCATCTTCTTTGAGACGCGCGCGGGAGCGCCCGCCCTTGCCGTCGAGGGCGACGATCTCGTCGCCGGGGCGCAGGCGCAGCACTTTGGCCGCGTGGCGGGCGTCCTCCGGGGAAAGGCGGCCGCCCTCTATGTAAAAGGCGTTCACGGCCGGCGGGCGGCGATGGCCGCCCACTCGCCGTCATCGAGAATTTCCAAATTTTCATAGCCCGCCGCTTCCAGCGCGGCGACGACTTCGCCCTTCTTTTCGCGGGCGATGCCGGAGCAGATGAAGAGGCCGCCGGGCAGTATGTGGCGCTTGACCGGGCCGCAAAGGGCGATGATGACGTCGGCGATGATGTTGGCGACGACCACGTCCGCGGCCTCGTCCACGTGGTCGAGCAGGTCGCCCTGCTGCACGCGGATGATCCCGGCAAAACCGTTGTTTTCGACATTTTCCTTCGCCACGCGCACGGCCACGGCGTCGAGGTCAATGGCCAGCACGTCGCGCGCGCCCATATGGGCGGCGGCGATGGCGAGTATGCCCGTGCCGGTGCCGAGGTCGATGACCTTCTGGCCGGGGCGCACGTGTTCCTCGACGAGGCGCACGCACATGCCGGTGGTCTCGTGGGTGCCGGTGCCAAAGGCCATGCCGGGGTCGAGTTCAATAATGTGGTCGCCCGCCTGCGCTTCGTAGTCGCACCAGCTGGGCTTGACGACCATGTGCTCGCCCAGGCGGATGGGAGTGAAGTCCTTTTTCCAGCTCTCCGCCCAGTCTTCTTCATCCACGGTATGGGTCAGCACTTCCAGCTTGCCGAGGTCAAAGGGCAGTTCCTGCGCGCGCAGGCCGGCAAGGCCCTCGCGGATGGCGGCCATGGCGTTTTCCAGATGCTCGTCCACGGGATAATAGCCGGTGACGCGCACATCGTCGCCAATGCGCTCGGCGATGGCTTCGTCGATGATGTCCCACTGGCCCTCGGGCCGCTGATTGGCATAGACGTCGTTCTTATCCTCGATCATCACGCCCTTGCTTCCGGCCTGTTCGAGGATGGCGGAGACCATCTCCGAAGCCTGCGTGGTGGTGAGCACCGTTACCTCCGTCCACTGCATTTACGAATTTCCTCCAAACGCTTCCTTGACGCGGTCAAAGAAGGACTTTTTCTGCTCGTATTCCTGGCCGGTGACGGTGCCGTCGAACTGGCGCAGGAGGTTTTTCTGCTTCTCGGAAAGGCGCTTGGGGATCTCCACCGTGACGGTCACGTAGAGGTCGCCCCTGCCGTTGCCGCGCAGCGAGGGGATGCCCTGGCCGCGGATGCGGAAGGTCTGGCCCGGCTGCGTGCCCTCGGGGAAGCGGTATTTGACGGGCTTCTCGAGCGTAGGCACGTCGGCCTCGCAGCCCAGCGCCGCCTGTGTGAAGGTAAGCGGCATTTCCAGATAGAGATCGGTGCCGTTGCGCTTGAAGAGGCGGTGCGGGCGCACGGTGACGACGATGAGAAGGTCGCCGGCCTCGCCGCCGCGCTCGCCCGGCTCGCCCTGGCCGCGAATGGTGACGATCTGGCCGTTGTCGATGCCGGCAGGGATGCGCACGGTGCGGCGCTTGGAGGTGCGCACCTTGCCGCGCCCGTTGCACTTCGGGCAGGGATCGGAGATGATCTGGCCCGTGCCCTTGCAGTTCGGGCAGGTGCGCACGTTCTGGATGGCGCCAAAGGGCGTGTTGGAGGTGGTGCGCACCTGGCCCGTGCCGTTGCAGGTGGGGCAGGTCTTGGGCTGCGTGCCGGGCTTGGCGCCCGTGCCCTTGCAGGTTTCGCACGTCTCGTCGCGCACGAGGTTGATCTCCTTATCGCAGCCCTTGGCCGCTTCCTCAAAGGAGATGGCGATATCATAGCGCAGATCCGGGCCGGGCACGGGGCCCTGCTCGCGCTGGGCGCGGG
>CAMMGP010000096.1 GCA_946496415.1 uncultured Clostridia bacterium
CTGCGCATCGGCCACCGGCACCTGATGGGCCGCAACATCGTGCTGCTGTTTGAAAAGACCTCCACGCGCACGCGCTGCGCCTTCGAGGTGGCGGGGCGCGATCTGGGCATGGGCGTGACCTTCCTTGACCCGGTCAGTTCGCAGATGGGCAAGAAGGAGAGCATCGAGGACACGGCGCGTGTGCTTGGCCGCATGTACGACGGTATCGAATACCGCGGTTTCAGCCAAAATACCGTGGAGCTTTTGGCGAAATACTCCGGCGTGCCGGTGTGGAACGGCCTGACCGATCAGTTCCACCCCACGCAGATGCTGGCTGACCTTCTGACCATTGAGGAACAACTCGGCCGCCTTGCTGGCGTGAAGCTCACCTTCATGGGCGACGCGCGCAACAACGTGGCCAATTCGCTGATGATCGCCTGCGCCAAGATGGGCATGCACTTCACCGCCTGCGCGCCCGAAACGCTGTTCCCGGCGGAAGAACTGGTCAAGACGGCGCGGGAGATCGCCGAGAACACCGGCGGCAGCGTGACCCTGACCTCGGACGTTTCCGACGGCACGCGCGGCGCGGACGTGCTCTACACCGACATCTGGGTCTCGATGGGCGAGCCGGAATCGGTGTGGAAAGAGCGCATTGAGCAGTTGCTGCCCTATCAGGTCAACGCCGCGGCCTTTGAAAACGCCGCAGACTGCGCTATTTTCATGCACTGCCTGCCCTCCTATCACGACCTTGGCACCGAAGTGGGACGCGAGATCCACGAAAAGTTCGGCCTGACGGAGATGGAAGTGACCAACGAAGTGTTTGAAAGCAAGCGCTCCGTGGTCTTTGACGAGGCGGAGAACCGTCTGCACACCATCAAGGCCGTCATCCTCGCCACTCTTTCCCGACAGTAACAGGAGGAAACCATGAACTTTTACACCGAACCGCTCAGCGACCTGCTCAAGCACTTTGACGCCGATCCGCAAAAGGGCCTCAACGAGGCGCAGCTGGAGCAGGCGCGCGAAAAGTACGGCAAAAACGTGCTGCGCGAGCAGAAGAAGCCTTCGCTTCTGATGCGCTTCCTCGCCCAGTTCAAGGACACGATGATCATCATACTCATCATCGCCGCCATCATCTCCTTCTTCGTCGCCGCGCAGAGCGGAGAGACGCGGGAGTTCCTCGAGCCGGCGCTGATTCTGGCCATCGTCATCCTCAACGCCATCATGGGCATGATGCAGGAGAGCAAGGCGGAAAAGGCCATGGAGGCGCTCAAGAGCATGTCTGCCCCGCACGCGCGCGTGGTGCGCAACGGCCGCGAGGCGGTCATCGACGCCAGCGACCTGGTGCCGGGCGACGTGATCCTCGTGGAGGCGGGCGACTTCGTGCCCGCGGACGCGCGGCTGATCGAGTCGGCGAGCCTCAAGAGCGAGGAATCGGCGCTCACCGGCGAATCCGTGCCCGTGGAAAAGGACGCGCAGGCCGTGATCGCCGAGGACGCACCGCTGGGCGACCGCGTCAACATGCTCTATTCCGGCTGTTCCGTGACCTACGGGCGCGGCCGCGCCATCGTCACCGGCACGGGCATGGACACGGAGATGGGCCGCATCGCCGGACTGCTGGAGGGCGCGGACGACACGCAGACGCCGCTGCAGCACAAACTGGCGCGCATGGGCAAGCTGTTGGGCATCGTCGCCCTCGCCGCCTGCGCGGTAATCTTCGTGGTCGGCCTGCTCAACAAAATCCCCGTATTGGAGATCTTCATGACCAGCGTCTCGCTGGCGGTCTCCGCCATTCCCGAGGGCCTGCCCGCCATCGTCACGGTGGTGCTCTCCATCGGCATACAGCGCATGGCGAAGAAAAACGCCATCATCCGCCGTCTGCCCGCCGTGGAGACGCTGGGCAGCGCTTCCATCATCTGCTCGGACAAGACCGGCACGCTGACGCAGAACCGCATGACCCTCACCCGCGCCTATGCCGTGGACGGACGGCGCACGGAGGAGATCAGCGCCAACTGCTCGGACGCGGTGCGCCAACTGCTCTCCATGGCCACGCTCTGCTGCGATGGCAGCATCGAGATGGAGAACGGCAAGGAAAAGCACATCGGCGACCCCACGGAGACGGCCATCGTCGCCGCCGCGGCGAAAAACGGCATCACCAAGGCGGCGCTCAACCGCAAGTATCCCCGCCTTGCCGAGATCCCCTTTGACTCCGACCGCAAACTGATGACCACCGTGCATAAGATCGACGGCGAGTATGTCGCCATCGTCAAGGGCGCGTTCGACGTCATCGAAGATCGCTGTGTCAAGGGCGGCTGCCCGGAGGAGGCCGAGGACATCGTCAATGACATGAGCCAGCAGGCGCTGCGCGTGCTGGCCGTGGCTACGAAAAAGCTCGACCATCTGCCGGAGAACCCCACCTCCGAAGAACTGGAAAACGGCCTGACGCTCATCGGCCTGGTGGGCATGATCGACCCGCCGCGCCCCGAGGTGCGCGAGGCGGTGAAGATCTGCCGCAAGGCCGGCATCACCCCGGTGATGATCACCGGCGACCATGTGGTCACCGCCGCCGCCATCGCCCGCGAACTGGGCATCCTCGTGGAGGGCAACGAGGCGATGACCGGCGCGGAACTGGCCAGTCTGTCTGATGAAGAACTGGCCGCGCGCGTGCGCAATATCTCCGTCTACGCCCGCGTGTCGCCCGAGGACAAGATACGCATCGTGCGCGCCTGGCAGAGCCAGGGCGAGATCGTTTCCATGACCGGCGACGGCGTCAACGACGCGCCCGCGCTCAAGGCCGCCGACATCGGCTGCGCCATGGGCATCACCGGCACGGATGTTGCCAAGGGCGCGGCAGACATGACGCTGACCGACGACAACTTCACCACCATCGTCGACGCCGTGCGCGAGGGCCGCGGCATCTACGACAACATCAAGAAGGTCGTGGGCTTCCTGCTGGGCACGAACATCGGCGAGATCCTGTGCGTGTTCTTTGCCATGATCCTCTGGCACCGCACGCCGCTTCTTTCCATGCAGCTGCTGCTCATCAATCTGGCCACCGACAGCCTGCCGGCCATCGCGCTGGGCATGGAGGCGGTGGAGAAGGACGTGATGGAGCACAAGCCGCGCCCCCGCAGCGAAGGATTGTTCGCCAAGGGCTACGGCCTGCAGATCGCCCTGCAGGGTTTGATGTTTGGCGCGCTGACGCTGATCGGCTACTGGATCGGCGAGCATCAGGGCGGCAGCGAACAGGCCGGGCAGACGATGGCCTTCCTCGTGCTGGCGCTTTCGCAGGTGGTGCAGGCGTTCAACATGCGCTCCACGCATTCTCTGTTCAAGATCGGCCCGTTCACCAACCACAAGCTCAACTGGGCGGCGCTGGCCTCGTTCGCGCTGGTCATGCTGGTGGCCTTCGTGCCGCCGGTGCGCATGGCCTTTGAGCTGGTCGTGCTGCCCACGGGGCTGTACCTCTGGGCGCTGGCGCTCATCCTCTTCCCCATCGTGGCGATGGAGGCGGCCAAGGCGCTGGACTTTATCAAGCACAGGCACTGAGACGACGCCCCCGGCTCTGCCCGGGGGCTTTTCAAACGAGGAGGAACATTTTCACGATGACCGAACGCAAGGACATACCGCTTGCGTACCGCTGGCGGCTGGAGGACATCTACGAAAGCAACGAGGATTGGGAGAACGCCCTGCGCGCCGCGGAAAAGCTGGCCGCGGACTTTGGCCGCTTCGAGGGGACGCTAGGAGACGAGGAAGCGCTTCTGGAGGCGCTGCGCCACTTTGCCTCCATGCAGGAGATCGCCGCCACGGTGTTCGCCTACGCGCGCATGCGCCGCGACGAGGACAACCGCGTTGCCGCGAATCAGGCGCTGACGGCGCGGGCGCAGGCGCTGATCACCAAAGTGGAGACGGCGGCGAGTTTTTTGACGCCGGAACTGCTCTCGTTGCCTGCGGAGTACATTGCCTCCGTAAGCGAAAAGCCGGTGTTTGCCGAGTTCGCCGTCATGCTGCGCGAGGTGGAACGGCAGCGGCCGCACACGCTCTCCAAGGCGGAGGAGCGCATCGTGGCCATGGCCGGGGAGATGGCCGCCGCGCCGGACACCATCTACACCATGCTCGCCGACGCGGACATGAAATTTCCCGTCATCAAGGACGAAAAGGGCGAGGACGTGCGCATCACCCACGCCAACTACATCCCCCTGATGATGAATCGCGACCGCGGCGTGCGCGCGGCGGCGTTTGAGGGGCTGTATACCACCTATCAGTCCTTTGCCTCTACCATTCCCGCGCTCTACGACGCCTCGGTGCGCGCCGACATCTTTTCCGCGCGCACGGCGAAGCACAAGAGCGCGCTGGAGGCGGCGCTGTTCCCGGATCAGGTGTCCGTGAGCGTCTACGACAACCTCGTTGCCTCTGTGCGGCGGCACATACCGGCGCTGGCGCGTTTTGTGAAGCGCAATGGCGAACGGATCGGCGTTTCCGACATGCGCATGATCGACCTCTACGTGCCGGCGGTGGAGGGCTTTGACATCAGGCTGCCCTTTGACGAGGCCTACGAGCTGGTGGTGGAGGCGCTCTCCGCGCTCGGCGAGGACTATCAGGCCATATTGCGCAAGGCGCGCGAGGAGCGCTGGATCGACGTTTATGAAAACGAGGGCAAGTCCGCGGGCGCGTATTCGTGGGGCACCTACGGCACGCACCCCTACGTGCTGCTCAACTACAAGGAAAACCTCGATTCCGTGCTCACCATCGCCCACGAGATGGGGCATTCCCTGCACACCTATCTGAGCAACAAACACCAGCCCTATCTGGACGCGGAATACTCTCTGTTCGTGGCTGAGGTGGCCTCGACGACCAACGAGATCCTCGTTCTGCGCGCGCTGATGGAGCGCTACGCGGGCGACAAACAGGCGCAGGCGTTCCTCACCTGGCACCTGCTCGACGGCTTCCGCGGCACGGTGTTCCGCCAGACGATGTTCGCCGAGTTTGAGCGCGAGGCGCACGCCATGGCCGAGCGCGGGGAGGCGCTGACGGCGGAAAGCCTCAACGCTGTCTATGGAAACCTCAACGCCGCCTACTACCCGCAGGTCCGGCAGGACGCGCTCATCGCCTACGAGTGGATGCGCATCCCCCACTTCTACAACGCCTTCTACGTCTACAAATACGCCACCGGCTTTTCGGCGGCGATGGCGCTTGCCGAGGGCATCCGCACCGAGGGCGCAGCGGCGGTGGAGCGCTACAAGAAGTTCCTCTCCCTCGGTTCCAG
This sequence comes from uncultured Clostridia bacterium, assembly GCA_946496415.1. Lineage (GTDB taxonomy): Bacteria > Bacillota > Clostridia > Christensenellales > Aristaeellaceae > Pullichristensenella. The sequence continues at coordinate 5,243 of CAMMGP010000096.1, forward strand.
CGTGCCGCCCCTGGAGGCGCTGCGTGTGGCCGGGGTGGACACGGAAAAGCCCGAGGCCGTGGATCGCGCGCTGGACGCCTTCGACGCGCTGGTGGAGAAGTACGAGGAACTGACGAAGTAAGACGGGCAAAGCGCTCCGACGATGGCCGGGGCGCTTTGCCCGTATGGAGGAGATGCGGATATGATCGTCAACACCGGCGCGCGCACGGACACCGTGCAGTATTATACGGA
>CAMMGP010000097.1 GCA_946496415.1 uncultured Clostridia bacterium
AACTCCAGACCTTCCTCTACCTCACCGCCAACGGCATCGTGCAGGGCATGCGGCCTTTGATCGGCTACAACTACGGCGCAGGCGAACACGCGCGCGTCAGGCGCATCTACGACCTGGTGCTTCTGATGAGCGCCGCCATCATGGTCGTGGGCACGGCGCTGTTCCTAACCGTCCCGAAATGGCTGATGGGGCTGTTCGCCGAAGACCCGGCGACCATCGAAGCGGGCGCGACGGCACTGCGCATCATCAGCGCCGGCTTCATCGTCTCGGCGGTGTCGGTCACTTCCTCGGGCGCGCTGGAGGGGCTGGGCATGGGCACGCCCTCGCTCATCATCTCTCTGTTCCGCTACACGGTGGTCATTATCCCCGTAGCCTTTATCCTCAGCCGCTTCTTCGGCGTCTACGGCGTGTGGAACGCCTTCTGGATCTCGGAGGTCGTGGCCGCCATCATATCCGTGATCGTCTACCGCCGCTGCGTGACGGCAAAGGCGACAGGTCCCAGCGAAACCTGACCGCAAAAATATGAAAAGCCCCTTCCCGATCTGTGTTATAATGGTGTGGAAGGGGGCTTTCGCATGTGGGTGTTGTTCGCGTTCGCCTCAGCGCTGTTCGCCGGACTGACGGCGGTGCTGGCCAAGGTCGGCGTGCGGGACGTGGATGCCAATTTGGCCACGGCACTGCGCACGGTGGTCGTTCTGGCATTTTCCTGGCTGATGGTGGCTGTAGCCGGCGTCTGGCAACCGCTTGGCTCCATCAGCGCCCGGGCGCTCCTGCTCCTCGCCCTCTCGGAGCTGGCGACGGGCGCTTCGTGGCTTACGTACTTCCACGCCCTGCAACTGGGCGAAGTCAGTCGTGTGGCAGCGGTGGACAAGTGTTCCACGATGCTGACCATGCTGCTGGCGTTTCTGCTGCTCGGGGAAGCGTTGACGCTTTTCAAGGTACTGGCCATTTTGCCCATCGGCACAGGCACAGCACTGATGCTGCAACGAAAACCGCCCGCCGCGCAAGCTGCGGCAGGCATGGGGCGGTGGTTCTGGTACGCGCTCGCCTCGGCGGTGTTCGCGGCGCTGACCACCATATTGGGCAAGATCGGCATTGGGGGCGTGGACTCCACCCTGGGCACGGCGCTGCGCACGACGGTAGTATTGGCGATGGCATGGGGCATGGTGTTCGTGACCAGAACGCAACGCGGCATCCGCAAGATCGGTGGGCGCGCATGGCTGTTTCTGGCGCTGTCCGGCATTGCCACGGGTTGTTCGTGGCTCTGCTATTATCGCGCTCTGCAGGACGGACCGGCAAGCGCCGTAGCGCCCATCGACAAGCTGAGCATACTGGTGACCGTCGCATTTTCGCGTCTTTTCCTCGGCGAAAAGCTCTCGCCGCGCATGCTGCTCGGGCTGGGGCTTTTGACCGGCGGCACGCTCATGACGCTGCTTTGACGCGGAACTCCGGCGGTTTCCAGCGCCCGCGCAGGTAGCGGATGAGATAGAGCACGCCGCGCGCGGTGTTTTCCGCCACCATGCACGTCCACACGGCGTTCAGGCCCTGATGGAAGACGTTGAGCACCAGCACCGTGCCGAGGATGCGCACCATCCACATGGTACCGGTGGTGATGACGAAGGGGATCATTGTGTCCCCCGCGCCCTGCAGCATGCCCTCCACGCCGATGGCGATGCCGAAGATGGGCTCGGAGAGCGCCACGAGGCGCAAGATGGCCGTGCCCTGCGTTACCACCCGCGCGTCTGGCGAAAAGATGCCCATCACCTGCGGGGCGAAGAGGAAGAGCAGGCCGCCGGTAATGCTCATCATGATGAGGGTCACGACGATGGTGCTGCGGCCGACCATGTCCAGCTTGCGGGCGTTCTTCTCACCCAGCGCATTGCCGGTGAGCGTGGCCGCGGCGGTGTTGATGCCCAGCACCGGGATATAGAACGCCTGTTCGGCAGTAAGGGCAATGGAATGCGCGGCCAGACTGACCGTGCCCAGCGTCGCCACCAGCCCGGCGAAGACCACATGCCCCGCCGAGGTGGTCAGACGCGCCAGCGCCACGGGCACGGCGACGCGCAGGCAGTTCTTCATCGCTCGGCCATTGGGTCGGAGCATGCTGCCGCGCGGCGAGACGGCGGGGTTCTTCCACATCACCACGGTGATGAGCACGCCGCCCAGCACGTAGGAAAGCGCCGTGGCGATGGCCGCGCCGCTCACGCCCAGACCCGCGCCGGGCATGGTGAAGGTCAGGCCGAGGACGCGCATCTCCCGCGTCGGGTAGATGAGAAAGAAGTTCATGATGACATTGAAGCCGTTCATGGCGGCGTTGGCCAGCATCGGCGTGCGCGTATCCCCCGCCGCGCGCAGTACGGAACCGAAGATGATGGAGGCGGCGCGGAAGAGCATCGGCATACAGATGATGCTGAAATAAGCCGTGGCGTCGGCCTTGATCTCTTCCTCCGCGTTGAGCCATCCCGGGAGCGCGGGCGACACCAGCAGCGTCACAGCGCACATCACCGCGCCTGCCACGAGGGCGATGAGTACGGACTGCCCCGCCGTCTCGCGGGCGGTGCGGCCGTCCTTAGCCCCCAACGCGCGGGAGATGACCGCCAGAGCGCCGATGCCGGCGGCGAAGAACACGCCGTTGACCAGCCACGTGACCGAGCCGGTCAGTCCCACGGCGGCGGAGGCCTGCGCGCCCAGCACGCCGACCATGGCGGTGTCCACATACTGCACCAGCGTCTGCATGGCGTTTTCCAGCATCACCGGCCACGACAAGGTCAAAAGCGCCGCCGTCAGCGGCCAGTATTCGCGCAGTTTGGCGCGCAGGCGCGGTATCAAGGCGCATCCCATCCTTTGCAAAGACTTTCTCTCGTATTGTACACGGTTTTGCTGTGCCGCGCAAGCATTTTCTTTGCTTGTGCGCGCGGGCGCGGCATGGTATAATCGTTCTGGTGATGCTATGCGCCTGCTCATTCAATACCTGCATCTGCACCGCAAGGGCGCGGTGTTCTTTGCCGTCTGCGTCCTTTTGTTCGCGCTGGTGTTTTCCCTCTACCAGCTGCCGGTGGAGGCGGTGCTGTACGCCTGCGTTCTGTGCCTGATGGCCTTTATCGTGCTGGCGGGGATAGACTTTTCCCGCTTCCTCGCGCGGCATCTGGCGCTGGAACGGCTGCGCAAAAACGTCTCCCTGGGGCTGGACGGCATGCCCGCCCCCGCCGACCGCATCGAGCGGGACTATCAGGCGGCGCTGCGCGCGCTCTGGAACGACCGCGCTCATGTGGTATCCCGCTCGGACGCCGCCATGAGCGACATGCGCGACTACTACACCCTCTGGGCGCATCAGATCAAGACGCCCATCGCCGCCATGCACCTGCTGGTGGACGAGGACGGCGAGGCGGCAAGCGAGCTTTTCAAGATCGAACAGTACGTGGACATGCTGCTTTCCTATATACGTTTGGAGAGCGATGTCAACGACCTTGTATTGCGCCCCTGCGATTTGGACGGCATCCTGCGCGCCGCCGCCCGCAAGTACGCCCGCTTCTTTATCCATCAGGGGCTGCGGCTGGAGATACAGCCGACCGGCCGGCAGGTGCTGACGGATGAAAAGTGGTTCGGCTTCTGCGTGGAGCAACTGCTTTCCAACGCCGTCAAGTACACGCCCAAGGGCTCCATCTCCATGTACGTGGAAAACGACCATCTGGTCATCGCCGACACGGGCATCGGCATCGCCCCGGAAGATTTGCCGCGCGTGTTCGAGCGCGGCTATACCGGCTACAACGGCCGCACAGACCGAAAGTCCACCGGCATCGGCCTCTACCTCACGCGGCGGGTGCTGACCATGCTCGGGCATCAGATACACATCGACGCCCGTCCCGGCGGCGGCACGCGCGTGCACATCTCCCTAAAGCGCCCCGAACTTTCGGAATGACTTTCGCGGCAGAGCGCCCTTGCGGGCGCTTTGCACGTTTTTGGAACAAAACGCCTTTTCCGCGCGTCTTAAAAGGCGTTTCCTGCTCCAACCTTACAAAAATGTAAGGTTGGAGGCCAAAATGTAAGGTTAAGTTATGGCAGTGGCCTTTGGGGCGTGCTATGCTGTATACATCTTCTCAAGGAGGTTTCCCACATGACCATTCTTCGGGCGAACAATCTGAAAAAGGTGTATACCACGCGCTTTGGCGCGCATCACGTACAGGCTTTGGCCAACGTCTCCTTTTCCGTGGAGCGGGGCGAGTACGTCGCCATCATGGGCGAGAGCGGCTCGGGCAAGACGACGCTGCTCAACATACTGGCGGCGCTGGACAAGCCCACCAGCGGCGAGGTCTGGCTGGGCGACCGCAAGCTGACCGACATCCCGGAAAAGGAGCTGGCCGCCTTCCGCCGCGACAACCTCGGCTTTGTGTTTCAGGAGTTCAACCTGCTGGACACCTTCAGCGTGCGCGACAACATCTACCTTCCGCTGGTGCTCAAGCGCATGTCCGCCGACGACATGTCGCTGCTCATCAAGCCGCTGGCGCGCAAGCTGGGCATCGACAAATTGCTGGCCAAGTACCCTTACGAGATCTCCGGCGGCGAAAAGCAGCGCACGGCGGTGGCGCGGGCTCTGATCACTTCCCCGCAGCTTCTGCTGGCCGACGAGCCGACCGGCGCGCTCGATTCCCGCGCCACGGACTCGCTGCTCAACCTCTTCGGCGAGATCAACCGCGAGGGGCAGACCATCCTCATGGTCACGCACTCGGTCAAGGCCGCCAGCCACGCGGGCAGGGTGCTGTTTCTGCGCGACGGCGTGGTGTTCCACCAGCTCTACCGCGGCGGCGCGGCGGAACACGAGTTCTACCAGCGCATACTCGACGCCATGAACGCCCTTTCCAGCCCCGAACCGCAGGGTGAATTTGCCGGCATGGAGGTTTCCTACCATGCGTAAACTCTTCTACGCGCGGCTGGCGCTTGACAACATCCGCAAAAACGCGCGGACGTATATCCCCTACATCCTCTCCTGTGTATTCACCGTGGCCATGACCTACATCCTCTACATGCTCCCGGAGGATCCCGGCCTCACGGGTACGCGCGGCGAGATCACCATCCGCTCGACGCTGGTGTTGGGCAGCTTCGTGGTGACCATCTTCGCGGTCATCTTCCTCTTTTACACCTCGAGCTTCCTCACCAAGCGGCGGCGCAAGGAGTTCGGCCTGCTCAACGTGCTGGGCATGGAGAAAAAGCATCTGGCGAAGATGATGTTCTTTGAGACGCTGTTCGTGGGGCTGTTCAGCGCGGTCGTTGGTCTGGCGCTGGGCGTGGCGCTCTCCAAGCTGGTGCTTCTGTTTTTGCTGAAGCTGCTGGACTTCGACGTGGCCTTTGGGCTGACATTCTCCCTGAAGGCGGCGCTGATCACACTCTTCCTCTTCGCGGCCATCTTCCTGCTCATCCTGCTCAACAACATCCGCCTGGTACACTT
>CAMMGP010000098.1 GCA_946496415.1 uncultured Clostridia bacterium
CGCACGCCTTTCGATGTCTTCTTCCAGACTGTTGCACTTGCTTGACAATCTACCCAGCCCCATTTCGGGGTCGCGCTCTGTGCAGTTCCTCTCCCTTAAAACGACAGCGCCCGCTCGCTCAGGTGCGGCACGATCTCGCAATCGCCCTTTTTGATGGCGGCGAAGATCTCATCAAATGTGAGCACGGGGTAGAAAAAGCGCATCGCCCCGTCGTAGATGTGCATCACGTTGTGGGCGTCCGCGCCGGCGGTGCCGGGCAGATGGTAGCGCTGGGCAAAGGCGCGGGCCTTTTCGTCGAAGGACGGGTCCATGTGGCGGCCGTTGAACACCTCCACCGCGTCCAGACCGAAGGGGTCGGGCTCGAAATAGGGGATGTAGCTGGCCTCGCGGAAGGGATGGGCGTGGGTGATATAGCCGCCCGCCGAGCGCACGCGCTTCAAATACTGCTTTTTCGGCAGGATGGCGATATCGCGGTTGTGGAGCAGAAACTCCTCGCCCAGGCCGTAGGTCAGGTACTCGGGGCCGTCGGTGTAGGTCTCCCAGCCGGGCAGTACGTGAAGGCCGATCTGGTCGCCCATGGCCTTGGCGGCGCGGTAGCCGGCAAAGAGGCCCTTGACCTGCTCGTCCCAGGGCATGTCGTAGGGCACGCAGGTGTTGGCGTTGAAGAAGTGGTCGGTGACGACGATGAGGTCGTACCCCGCCTCCTTGCAGGCGCGCGCCATATCCGCCCCGCCCACGCGGGCGCAGCGGCTGGATTCGGCGGTGTGCAGGTGCATCTGCACGTAAAAACCCTGGTCTCTCATAGGTCACATCCTGTCCGCCAGCACGGAGACGAGCATTTCCTCCTCCGTGAGGCCGGCGTGTTGTCCGATCAGTCTGTCCCCGGGTCTCTCCCCGGGCAGGGAAAAGGCGAAATAGCGCCGCCCAGTGGCCACGCCCAGATAGTCGCCGAGGAAGTCGTCCAACTTGGGGTGCGGCGTTCCCCACCCGAGCAGGCCGCTTGCAAGCGCCTCTTCGCGGGAAAAGAGGCGGAAATCCGCGCCGCAAATTTTCTGAAAGGCCGCCTCAAAGGCGGCGCGGCGGTGGTTTTTCACATGGAACGCCGCCGCGCGCGGCTCGATGGAGGGCGGCAGCACCAGCGGTTCCAGGAGCGCGGGTGTTTTGGCGATGTCCACAGCCCCGGTGGTGTCGATCATGCCGTGGTCGGCGGTGATGACGAGCAGCGTGTCGCGCAGTTGTCCATGCAGGGCATTTAGCTGCCTGTCCAGCGCGCGGAACTCGGCGGCAGTCTCCGGCGCGGCAATGCCATAGCGGTGCATTTTCGCGTCCGGCTGGTTCCAGTAGGCGATGGTGAACGACGGCTCATCGCCGCGCGAGTTCATTTTCAGCGTTTGCAAAACGTCCGCGAAGGAGGACACGCGGTGGCGGAAGTCCGCCCCGTGCTCCGAATAGGAATCGAAAGCATAGAGCGTGTGCGTGCCGCAGACGCCCTTCATGCGCTCGAACACCGTCTCGTAGGGGATCAGTTCCCCCGCCGGGAACGGGCCGCCGAGCGTGTGGCCGGTGTAGTAGTCCGTGCGCTTGAAGGCGATCACGTCGCTGGCAAACTCCTTCATGTAGAGGTGCCAGCCCAGCCAGCCGCTTTCCAGCGCCGATTGGCCGCAGTAGTAGGCCGTGGTCGCCGCCGCCGTGGTGGGCGGGAAGATGCTGGTGACGGTGGCGACTTCGTGCGCGCGCAGGTAGGAGGTTTCCGGCAGTACCGTTTTGAGCGGATAGCCGCCCATGCCGTCGAGCAAAAGCAGCATCACGTGCCGCGGCTTCGTGGCCAGAAAGGGCGCGAGTTCAGAAAGCGGCGGATAATCAAGCGGCACGCCGAAATAGCCCGTCAGGGCGCTGAGCGTGGAGAGTATGGAGCGGTCGTAATCCGGCCAGACGGTCTTCATCACAGCTTCTTAAGCGAGCTGTCGAGCCGCCGCAACGTCTCCTCGCGGCCCAGCAGGTAGGCGATCTCAAACGCCCCGCCCGGCGTGGAGGCCAGCCCGGAAATGGCGATGCGCAGCGGCCAGAGCACCTGGCCGTTTTTCAGCCCCGTTTCGGGGATAAAGGCCATCACCGCGTCGTGCAGGCCCTGCTCCGTCCAGTCCTTGACGCCCTCCAGCACCGGTTTGACCGCCTCGAGCGCCTGCTTGGCGATCTCGGGGTTGGTCTTCATCTTCTTGTGGGTGTAGAGGTCGTTGTCAAACTCCGGCATCTCGGCGAGGAAGCCGATCATGCCGGGGATGCGGTTGAGAACCTCCGTGCGCGCCTGCAAAAGCTCGGCAAGGCGCTTAAGGTCGAAGCGCGCGGGGTCGAGCACCTTCGCCATCCACGGCCTGGCCAGTTCGTAAAACTCCTCGAAGGACAGCTTGCGCATGTATTCGGCGTTGAACCACGTCAGTTTGTCCATGTCGAAGATGGAAGGCGACTTGTTGAGCCCCTCGACGTCGAAGCACTCCTCCAACTCCTTGAGCGTGAAGAACTCGCGCTCGCTGCGCGGGCTCCAACCGAGCAGGGCGATGAAGTTGATGATGGCGTCGCGCAGATAGCCCATGTCCAGCAGGTCTTCAAACGAGGGGTCGCCGTAGCGCTTGGAGAGCTTGCGGGTGGCGTCGCGCATGACCACGGGCAGGTGGATATACGTCGGCGGCGTCCAGCCGAAGGCCTCGTAGAGCAAATTGTACTTCGGCGCGCTGGAGAGGTATTCCGTGCCGCGCATGACGTGGGTGATGGCCATCAGGTGGTCGTCCACCACGTTGGCGAAGTTGTAGGTGGGCAGGCCGTCAGCCTTGATGAGCACGTTGTCGTCCAGCGTCGAGCAGTCCACCTCCACGTGGCCGTAGAGCAGGTCATCAAAGCCGGCCTTGCCCTCGGTGGGCACGTTCTGGCGGATGACGTAGGGCTCGCCCGCCTCGATGCGGCGCTTGACTTCCTCCGGGGAGAGATGCAGACAGTGCTTGTCGTATTTGAAGGTCTTGCCCTCCTTCTCCGCCTGCGCGCGCGCCTCGTCCAGCCGCTCCTTGGTGCAGAAGCAGTAGTAAGCGCCGCCGCGCCTGACCAGTTCCTGCGCGTAGGGCAGGTAGAGGTCGCGCCGCTGCGTCTGAATGTAGGGGCCGTACTCGCCGCCCACATCCGGGCCTTCGTCGTAGGAAAGGCCGGCGGCGGCCAGCGAGGCGTAGATCTTCTCCACCGCGCCGGGAACTTCGCGCTCCTGGTCGGTGTCCTCGATGCGCAGGATGAACTTGCCGCCGTTGCGGCGGGCAAACAGATAGGTATAAAGCGCCGTGCGCAGGCCGCCCAGGTGCAGATAGCCGGTCGGGCTGGGCGCGAAGCGTGTGCGGACTTGCATGGGGGCAAAACTCCTTTATGGTCAGATGGGCGCGGAGCGGCAGCGTCGCCCCGCGCCGGGAAAAGCGGTTATTCCGCGTCGAAGGTGTAGATGGTCACGAAGTCGTATTTCTCGCCGGCGCGCAGCACGCTGTCCGGGAACTCGGGATGGTTGATGGAATCGGGCGCGTACTGCGTCTCCAGGCAGAAGCCCTCGTGCTTGTGGTAGTTGCGGCCGCAGGAGCCGGGATTGACGCTCTCCAGACCGTTGCCGGCGTAGAACTGCACGGCGGGCATGTCGGTATAGACCTGCATCACGCGGCCGGTGGTGGGTTCGGTCACCTCCACGGCAAAGCGCAGGCCCTCGCCGTTCAAGTTGAAGTTGTGGTCGTAGCCGTTGCCGTAGGCGAGCTGTTCGTCCTTGTCGGTCAGGGCCAGGCCGTCGCCAATGCGCTTCGGCTCGCGCAGATCAAAGGGCGTGCCGCCCACGGGGCGCATCTCGCCGGTGGGGATGCACTTTTTGTCGGAAACGACGGTGAAGGTGTCGGCGTCGATTTCGATCACGTGATCTTCGATGGTGCCGTTGCCCTCGCCCGCGAGGTTGAAGTAGGTGTGGTTGGTGAGGTTGCAAAGCGTGTCCTTGTCGGAAACGGCCTCGTAGTGGATGACCAGTTCGTTATCGTCGGTGAAGGTGTAGGTGACCATCACCTTCAAAGTGCCGGGATAGCCCTCCTCGCCGTCGGGGGAGGTGTATTTGAGAATGAGGCTGTCCTCGCAGATGCCCTCGATGGGGGTCACGTCCCAGAACTTGCGGTCGAAGCCGACGTTGCCGCCGTGCAGATGGGTCACGCCGCCCTCGTTCTTGGCCAGCGTCAGTTCCTTGCCGTCCAGAACGCACTTGCCGTCGGCAATGCGGTTGCCCACGCGGCCGATCAGCGCGCCCAGATAGCCGCACAGGGGCTGATAGCCGGAGACGTCCTTGTAGCCGAGCACAACGTTGCCGATCTTGCCGTCGCGGTCGGGCACGTTGATGGCGCGGATGATGCCGCCGAAGTTGGTGATCTCCACAGAAGCGCCGGATGCGTTGGTGAGTATGTAGAGGTCGGCTGCTTCGCCGCTCTCCAGAGTGCCAAAGGGAACTTTGCGAATGCTCATGATGTCAAACCTCCTGCGTTAATTTCCCCTATATATCATACATCGAATGCCGCCGCTTTTCAAGTCGCTGAAGGCGAAAAAACGCGCCCGCTTGACATCTTTTCCCTGCCGGCGTATAATTGTACATACTTGATCCGTCGGAAGGAACCGATTTGATGTACAGATACAATACCCATGGCACCTGCTCCAGGCAGATTGAGATCGAAACGGACGGCGATATCGTGCGCCATGTGCGCTTTATCGGCGGCTGCACGGGCAACACGCAGGGCGTGTCCCGTCTGGTGGAGGGCATGCGCGTCGACGACGTCATCCGCCTCCTCAAAGGCATCCAGTGCCGCGCCGGCACCAGCTGTCCGGATCAGCTCGCGCGCGCCCTCGAGCGCATCCGCGCAAACGCATAGAAAAACGGAGGAGACTACGTGCAGACTAGCGACGGCGGCCGTTATCGCGGCTCCACAAGCAACGCCTATTCGCCCAACCTCAAGCGGCCGGCCGCAACGGGCAAGAAACGCACGGCGCTGAAAGTGGCGCTGTGCCTGCTTTTGCCGCCGGTCGGGCTTGTGTGGATCTGGCGCACGCGCTCGTTCGCGCTGCGCGGCCGCATTCTCACATCCGTCCTCGCCTGCGCGGCGCTGTGCGCGATGTGCCTGCCGCTTTTCCAGCCCGAGAACGCGCCCACAGCGCTACCCCAGCCGGTCGCGCCCGTGGCCGCCACCCGCGCCCCGGAGGATGATACCACCACCGCGCTTGAAAACATCGAGGAGTTGCTCGCCCAGCAGGAGGCCGAGGCGTCCGACCAGACGCAGGCGGCGCAACAGCCGCAACTCACCGACGAGCAGATCTACAATACCATCGTTTACAGCGTTTTCAACAACGCGGAGAACTACCATACCGGCCCCACCTGCGAAGGGCAG
>CAMMGP010000099.1 GCA_946496415.1 uncultured Clostridia bacterium
CCCGCATGCCCCCGACCCCGCCGCCGCCCACACCATCGGCCTGCGCTCGCAGGACGTGCCCACACTCGCCGCCGCCCACCGGCGCGGTTATATCCCCGAGGGCGCGCAAGCCCTTTCCATCGCCGGGGAGCTGTTTGCCGTCCCCGATTTCAATCTGGTGGCGGAGCGCAGTTCGCTGGAATTCACCCGCCCCATCCCCGGCCCCCTCGGAGCGCTGGCGGGCAGGGCCATGCACCGCCTGATGCGTGCACGCCCGGCCCTGGCCGCGCACGAATGCGTGGGCTGCGGCCAGTGCGCGCGCGTCTGTCCCGCCCATGCCATCCGTATGCGCGCGAAGCTTCCGCGCATCGACCGGCGCAAGTGCATTTGTTGCTTCTGCTGTCAGGAATTCTGTCCCCAGGGGGCGATGAAGGTGCGGCGAACGTTCGTCGCCCGCGCGCTGGGTGGAAAAAACATGGCAAAGCCATGAAAATTACATGAAGGTAGAAACAAGCTGGCAGACTTAACATTGTGATGTATAATGAAAATGTACCTCCTCGCGGCGGCGCTTTCCGCCGGCAGATGCGAAATCTACCGGAGAAACGGCGCCGTTTGCCTCCATGAACGGTCGGGCGCAAATTTTCGGGGGGGGGTACGCGCTCGCGGAAAGCGTATTTTTGTGGAAGAAAAAAGGCTCTGGAAGCGCATCAACCGTCTCACGGCGCTCACGGTAGCGGTCGCCGTCGCCTTTATGGCGCTGGGCGTTTTGCTGCAATATATATTGAGCGATGTGACGACTGCGTCGGCGCTGGAGGAGATGGAGTTCCGCGTCGAGGAATACGGCGACGCCATCCGCGGCGTGCTGCGTTCCAATGCGCAGACGCTGGAAACGCTCTCCCCGTTTGTCAGGCCGTGGGAAAGCATGGAGGCGCAGGACGTCGCCGCGGAGCTTGCGCGGGCCTTGGAAAAGAGCGATTTCGAGGGCATGGCCTGGTTTCCCCTCGAAGGCTCCAGCGTCATCGTCTCGCGCGATGGCGATGGTTACATCGGCTTGAGCGCGGACAACCTCGCCGAGGATGCGCAGACGTCCATCGAGCGCGCGCAGGCGGGGGAGACGGTGGTTTCCGGCATCTACGATGGCAGCATGGTGCTGCCTGAGGGCGAGCGCGGCCTGCTCTACGCCGCGCCGGTCCGCTCCGATGAAAGGATTGTCGGCGCGCTGGTCGCGGTGGACGACGCTCACGTGCTCACCCGCGTGGTCGCCGATTTCAATCAGGACGGCGCGGGCGGTTTTCTGCATATTATCGACGCGCAGGGCAATTTCCTCGTGCGCTCGGAAGATAGCCTCTTCGATTGGCCGATGGAGAATATTTTCGGCGTGCCTGTCTTCACCGACGCGAAAAAGGACGATGTCCGCGCGGCGCTTGCCCGGGGCGAGAGCGTCAGTTTTTCCTTTGCCTACGCGGGCGGGGAATACCACGCTGCTTTCCTGCCCATAGGCGTGTACGACTGGTATGAGGTTTGCGTGCGCGACGCCCGGGCGTTTATCAGCCCCACCCGCACGGCGGTGCGCGCCTTGCAGGCCTTTGCGGGCGTGGCGCTGGCGCTGCTGGTGTTCTTGCTCGTCTACTATTACAGCCTCCTGCGCCGCAGCAAGCGCGGCGCCGCCAACCAGGCCTATCTGGATCCCGTCACCGGCGCGGACAACTTCGCCGGCTTCACCCGCCGCCTGACCGAGCGCCAGAAAGGCGACCGGGACTATTGTCTGGCGGCGCTCAACATCAGCCAGTTCAAGTTCATCAACGTCATCTTTGGCCGGCAGCAGGCCGACCAGCTGCTCTGCTTCGTCAAGGGCGTGCTGGACGAGCGATTGCATGAGGGCGAGTTTTTCTGCCGCGATTCGGGCGACATCTTCTACATCTGTATGAACGAGACGGATCGCGGAACCATTCGCGCCCGCCTGGAGGGCGTCATGCGCGCCATCAGCAGCAAGGCCATGGGCGGGGAGAGCAACTTCCAGGTGCTCGCCTACTGCGGCGTGGCTGTCGCCCGGGAGGCGGAGGAGGGCGAAAGCCCCGTTTCGCAGGTGCTCTTCGCCCTCGAACGGGCGCGCAGCGGCGGCCGCCGCAACAGCGTCTGCTTTTACGACGCGGCCCTGCGCGGGGATGAGGAATTGGATTATTACATCGAGAGCCACATGCAAAAGGCGCTCGACGAGGGCGAGTTCAAGCTTTACTATCAGCCGAAGATCGACCTTGCCACCGATCGCATGGCCAGCGCCGAGGTGCTGGTGCGCTGGCTGACAAACGAGGGCGAGATGATCCTGCCCGGCAAGTTCATCCCCATCTTCGAGAAAAACGGCTTCTGCGAGGAACTGGATCTCTATGTGTTTGAGGCCGCCTGTCGCCAGATGCGCGCCTGGATGGACGCGGGCCTGCCGCCCCTGCGGCTTTCCGTCAACCAGACCAAGCCGCTGTTTTATCGCCGCGACTATGTGGAAACGCTGTGCGCCATCGCGGAGAAGTACGCCGTGCCGCCCAGCCTTTTCATCCTCGAAGTGCTCGAGGGGCTGGCGATGGCGAACGCCGACGCCCTCAACGCCGTCATCGACCAGCTGCACGAAAAGGGCTTTCAGGTTTCCATGGACGACTTTGGCAGCGGCTATTCCTCGCTCAACACGCTGGCCAATCTGCGCATCGACGAACTCAAGCTCGACAAGGGCTTTTTGAAGACGCTTTCCGCGTGCGAGGACGAGCGGCTGCGCGTGGTGCTGGAAGAAACGCTGGCCATGGCCCGCCGTCTGCGCATCCGCACGGTGGTGGAGGGCGTGGAGACAGAGACGGGCGACCGGATCGTTCACGCCCTTGGCGCCGACCGCGCGCAGGGCTACTTCTACGGTTGCCCCATGGACGCGCAGGCCTTCCGCGAGCGCTTCCTTTCCGCAGGCTGAAGAAAGCGGCCGGCCACGCAGCCGGCCGCCTTTCTGCTGTCAAAATATTTTACTTGACATCCGTAGCCGCCTCTGTTACAATAGCGTGGCAAGCGATTTTGCTTTACAGGGGGAACGGCCATGGAACCGCGCGTGGAGACCGCCTATTTGCTGGATTTTTACGGCGCGCTCCTTACCCCCAAGCGGCGCGAGATGCTGCGCATGCGCTATGAAGAGGACATGTCCCTCTCCGAGATCGGCGCGCAGATGGGCGTTTCCCGCCAGGCGGTGAGCGACGGCATGGCCGCCGCCCGCAAAAAACTCGAGGAATACGAGGCAAAACTCGGCCTCGTGCGCCGCTATCTGGCCATCACGCAGGAGGCGGAGGCCTGCCTCAAAGCGTTGGACGCGGGCGATACCGGGGCGGCGAGAGATCGCCTTGTCAACATATTGCAGATCGAGAGGTGAGCGCGCATGGCATTCGAGGGCTTGACTGATAAACTGCAAAATGCGTTCAAAAAGCTGTCCGGCAAGGGCAAGCTCAGCGAGGCGGACGTCAAGGCCGCGATGCGCGAAGTGCGCATGGCGCTTCTGGAAGCTGACGTCAACTTCACCGTCGTCAAGGATTTTATCAAGAAGGTCACCGAGCGCGCCGTGGGGCAGGAGATTCTCGGCAGCCTCACGCCCGGCCAGCAGGTCGTCAAGATCGTCAACGACGAATTGACCCAGCTGATGGGCGGCACCAACGCCAAACTGACCTACGCTCCCCAGCCGCCGACCATCTACATGCTCTGCGGCCTGCAGGGCGCGGGCAAGACCACCATGGCCGCCAAACTCGGCAACCTCATCAAAAAGGGCGGCAAAAAGCCCCTGCTCGTCGCCTGCGACGTCTACCGCCCCGCGGCCATCAAGCAGTTGCAGGTCGTCGGCGGACAGGTGGGCGTGGAGGTCTTTGAAAAGGGCCAGGGCGACCCGGTGCAGATCGCCAAAGAGGCCGTGGAATACGCGCGCTACTATGGCCGCGACCCGGTCATCATCGACACCGCCGGCCGTTTGCACATCGACCAGAAGCTCATGGAGGAGCTGCGCGAGATCCGCGCCACGGTCAAGCCGAAGGAGATACTCCTCGTCGTCGACGCCATGACCGGTCAGGACGCCGTCACCGTCGCCGATACCTTCAACAAGGAACTGGGCGTGGATGGCGTCATCCTCACCAAACTCGACGGCGACACCCGCGGCGGCGCGGCCATCTCCGTGCGCGCGGTCACGGGCAAGCCCATCAAGTTCGCCGGCGTCGGCGAAAAGCTCACCGACATCGAGCCCTTCCACCCGGACCGCATGGCCTCGCGCATACTCGGCATGGGCGACGTGCTCAGCCTCATCGAGAAGGCGCAGGAGGGTTTTGACGAGGAGAAGGCCGTGGATATGGCGCGCAAGATGCGCACCAACGCCTTCACCCTCGAGGATTACCTCGATCAACTCCGCCAGCTTTCCAAGATGGGCAGCGTCTCCAGCATGCTGAAGATGATCCCCGGGCTGGCCAACAAGATCAAGGAATCCGACATCGACGAGGAAAAGATGATGAAGGCCCAGAAGAAAAACGAGGCCATCATCCTTTCCATGACGCGCATGGAGCGCCGCAATCCGGATATACTCAACGCCTCCCGCAAGCGCCGCGTGGCCGCCGGATGCGGCGCCACCGTGCAGGACGTCAACCTGCTACTCAAGCAGTTCGACCAGGCGCGGCAGATGATGAAGCAGATGATGGGCGGCGGCAAAAAGCGCATGCGCCTGCCCTTCGGCAAGTTCAGAGGATAATCACGGTTTTTCCGTTTGATTATTATACACGCAACGGTTTTCTAAGGAGGAAACGCACATGGTCAAGATTCGTCTCAAGAGGATGGGCATGAAGAAGATGCCGTTCTATCGCCTGGTGGTCACCGACAGCCGCAACCCCCGCGACGGCCGCTTCATCGAGGAAGTGGGCTACTACAACCCCCTCACCGAGCCGGTGGAGTTGAAGATCAATGAAGAGCGCGCCAAGTACTGGCTGGGTGTCGGCGCGCAGCCGACCGATACCGTGCGCGGCCTGCTGAAGAAAGGCGGAGTGCTGTAAGCATGGCGGAATTGGTCAGGTATATCGCCCGTTCGCTGGTGGAAAAGCCGGACGCGGTCGACGTGCGCGAGGTGGAGAACGCCGACAGCATCGTCGTCGAGTTGCGGGTTGATCCCGACGATATGGGCAAGGTCATCGGCAAGCAGGGCAGGATCGCCAAGGCCATCCGCACGGTGGTCAAGGCCGCGTCCGTGAACAGCCCCAAGCCGGTGTTCGTGGAGATAATATAATCAAGGCAGACATCCGGGGCGGTCGAGTGCCGCCCCCTTGTCATAGGCAAGGAGGCGCGTATGGACAAATACCTCGTCATCGGCGAGATCGTCAAGCCCCAGG
>CAMMGP010000100.1 GCA_946496415.1 uncultured Clostridia bacterium
GGCAGGGCGCTTTTTTCCACGATGAGATAATCCTTGAGCATGGCGACGCCTCCTTCCACTGTATATGATACCATATTCGCGGCCGCAGGGAAAGCGGTTTTTTCGCGCCGCTTTTCAAGCGGAGGCAAATGTGCTATACTGATGCTGTTACCAAGGCGACCGGCGCAAAGGGAGGGCGAAGATGTATTACGAGCCATACAAAAAGCGGCGCGGCGCGCAGGAGCGCGAAAGGCGCGGCGGCTGCCTGCCCCGGGCGCTGTGGTTCTTGGTCAAGTTCCTCTTCAAGCTGGCGGTGCTGCTGCTGGTTCTGGCCGTGGTTGCCTACGCGCTGCCGCCGGGGCTTTTCAACGTGGAGCCGGAGACGGATCTGGGCATTGCCACGGGGCTGCCGGATTCGCACGTCAACATACTGGTTCTGGGCGTGGACGCCGACCGTGGCGCGGGACAGCGCTCGGACACGATGATGATCCTCTCCGTGGGCTACCGCTCCTTAAAGCTCACCTCCATACTGCGCGACACGATGGCGGACATCGACGGCTACGGCCGCGGCAAGATCAACGGCGCTTACGCCTACGGCGGCGCGGAACTGGCGATGCGCACAGTCAATCAGACGTTTCAGATGAACATCACCAAATACGTGGTGGTGGACTATCTGACCATCGCCCGTCTGGTGGACGCGGTGGGCGGCGTGGACATCGTCATCTCCAAAGCGGAGATGGAGCAGATCAACGCCAACAACGCCCGCTACGCGGGCTCGACGGCAGTAGCCGCCGACCTGGGATACATGCCCGCGCCGGTGCGGGAATACAGCGAGGACGGCGAAACGCCGGTGCATCTGGACGGCCTGCAGGCGGTGGGCTACGCGCGCATCCGCAAATTGGACAGCGATTTTGTGCGCACGTCGCGGCAACGGCGCGTGGTGCAGGCGGTGATGACGGCGCTGCGCGGCCAGCTCTACAACCCGTTGGTCTACGCGCGCATCGTGGACGTGCTCTGCAACAATCTGGAGACGAACATGAACGCCGTGGAGATCGCTTCTCTGGGCATGAAAGCGCTGGTCTGCGGCGAGATCGAGCAAATGCGCCTGCCGGTGGACGGCACTTACGACGACAATGGCTCGAGCATCACCATCGACGCATCAGCCAACGCGCAGGCGTTGCGAGAGTTTATCTACGACTAGGAGGTCAATATGGGCTGGACGAAGATCGACCGCGCGGCCTGGGCGCGGGAGGCGTTTTTTCGCCACTACCATGACGACGTGCCCTGCTTTTACAGCATGACCGTATCCCTGGACGTGACGCGGCTGCGCGCGGCGGGGCTGAAGCTGTATCCCGCGATGCTCCATGCGCTGGCCACCGTCGTCAATCGCCACGAGGAGCTGCGCACGGCGATGGTGGATGGAGAAGTGGGCGTGTACGACATGCTTTCGCCCTGCTACACAGTGTTCCACCCGGAAACGGAGACGTTTTCCAATCTCTGGACGACATACAGCGCGGATTACGCCGCGTTTCTCGCGGACTATGAGGAGGACGTGCGCCGCTACGGAAAGCTGGAGGGCTTCATGCCCAAGCCGGGCGCGCCGGAAGGAATGTTCACCGCCTCGATGCTGCCGTGGGCAACGTTCGAGGGCTTTCATCTGGAACTGCCGCGCGGCAACGACTATCTTTTGCCCATCTTCACCATGGGCAGGATGCACACGCGCGAGGGGCGCACGCTTTTGCCGCTGGCCATACAGGCGCATCACGCCGTTTGCGACGGCTTTCACGCCTGCCGGCTGGCGCGCGAAGTACAGGCGCTGCTCGACGCGCCGGAGGCGTGGCGCGGGCAATGAAAAGCGGCGGAGGAACGATCCTCCGCCGGGAAATGCTCAGCGATAGGCGCGGATGAGGGCCTGCGTGCCCTCATCGCCATAGCCCTGCGCTTCCAGCGCGCGGAACATGGCCAGCACCTTTTCCAGCACCGGCATGGGCAGGTCGCGCTCGCGGGCCTCGCCGTCGGCCAGCGTCATATCCTTGATGAAGTGCTTGATGAAGAAGCCGGGGGCAAAATAACCGTGGGCGCTCTTGGGGCCGTTGTTGGCAAGCTGCCAGGAGCCGGCCGCGCCGCCGCCGATGGCGGCGAGGACTTCATCCACATCCAGCCCCACGGCGCGGGCGTAGGCGATGGCCTCGCAGACGCCGGCCAACGTGCCGGCGATGGCGATCTGGTTGGCCATCTTCGTGTGCTGGCCGCTGCCGGCCGGGCCCATGTAGCAAATGCTGCTGCCCATGGCCTCGAAAATGGGAACGGCGCGCTCAAAGGCCTCGCGGTCGCCGCCGACCATGATGGACAACGTGCCGGCGCGCGCGCCCGTGTCGCCGCCGGAAACAGGGGCGTCCAGCGCCAAAAGGCCCTTCGCCGCGGCCTCGGTATAGATGCGCTGCGCCAGGCGCGGGCTGGTGGTGGTCATATCGATGACCAGCGTGCCGGGGCGGGCGTTGGCAAGTATGCCCTTATCGCCGAAATAGACTTCCTCCACGTCCGGGGGAAAGCCCACGATGCTGATGACCGCGTCCGCATCGCGCACGCAATCCGCGACGTTCTCGCGCCAGACCGCGCCGGCGTCCAGCGCCTCGAGCGCCTTGGCGCGCGTGCGCGTATAGGCGTTGACTTCATAGCCCTGTTGCAAAAGGTTTTTTACCATGCCGTTGCCCATGACTCCCACGCCGATAAAGCCGATCTTCATCCGCAAGAACCTCCTCGTTGCCCGGGGGCGATTTGGAGAATGAATTCGCCGCCGGCAGACGGTTTTCCTGCTTGCGGGGGTCGACAAATTATCATTCATATAGTATAATCATTCTGAATTAATCAATGTTTTGGAGGATGGTATGATTCACCCGCTGGAGCAATGGTTTTTGTGGTTCGTCCTTTACAGCTTCATCGGCTGGATGTATGAGAGCATACTCTGCTCCGTGGCCGGCAAAAAGCTGGTCAACCGCGGCTTTCTCAACGGCCCCGTGTGCCCTGTCTACGGCACGGGCGCGGTGGCGGTGGTCTTTGTCCTTTCGCCCCTGAAGGACGAGCTTCTGGCGCTGTTTCTGACCAGCGCCCTTTTGACCACATCGCTGGAATACCTGACCTCCTGGGCGATGGAAAAACTCTTTCACGCCCGCTGGTGGGACTATTCCAAGCGCTTTTTGAACATCCATGGCCGCGTGTGCCTGCGGGGCTTTGTGGCCTTTGGGGCGATGTCGGCGTTGGTGGTGCGCTATGTGCACCCGCGCGTGGCGGCGCTGACGGGGCGGCTCTCGGCGCGGGCCACGCACATATTGGTGGCGGCGCTGGCGCTGCTGTTCGCGGCGGATCTGACGCTGACGCTCATCACCGTGCTGGGGCTGGACAAGCGCCTGCGCGACGCGCGCGAGGCCCTGCGCGAGCAGCTTGAGGAGCGCATTCCCCGCCTGCGCGGCCTGCACGCCTTCCAGATGAAGCGCCTGAGTCAGGCGTTCCCCGCGCTGGACTTCACCCGCTATCACGAAGAATGGCTGCGCCTGCGCGAACGGCTGCGCCATAAGCCCATGCGCATGGACGACCGCGACGACCGCGCCCGTTCTTAGCAAAACACGTTTTGAAAAAATATTGTTAAATCACAAAAATATATTGACAGGACAAGGCGGTCTATGGTATTCTCTAGGTGGTTAGTTTAAACTAACGACTTGCGGGGAAATACAGCCCGGTACGGCCATGCGGCCGGGCAGGACCTCCGCCCCGCATGCGTGCATCCGGGCCCGTCCCGGCGCGCTTTGGACCGGCGCGCGGGGGAACGCGGCGGGCACGGCGCTCTCTGCAAAGGCCCTCTTTCCCGCTCAAGGGCGTGGACGCGAAAGCGTTCGCGGCGGAGGAGAGGGCCGCCGCCTCCTTTTTGACCGGCGCAACGGCATAAATGGCCGTCGCGCCGGCCTCCGTTTTGGGAAAGCGCGGCCATATGCTGACAAAGCGGGCAGACTGACGGAGCGTTGAAAACGCCCGCAGGGCAAAGAAGCAAAAATCGCTCTGATTTTTCGATCAGGGCGATTTGCGGTTGCGGGCATTTGTCTACATTCTCAGGCGACCCGGGCGAAAAGGCGCGGATTGCCTGTCTCATTCCAGATCGAACAGATTGAGTTGCTGCGAAAAGGCCGTTTTCCAACGGGCGCTGAGGCGCTTGAATTCCTCAGCACCGAGGCTGCGGAAGGGCTGCGCACCGCGCGACACCAGGGCCCGGTTGCCGGGATAGCCGGTGTAGGCATAGACCCAATCGCACAACCCGCGCTTGATGGCGTCGGCCTCGCCTCGCTTGCCGTCGGTATTGAAAATGAAGGCGGCGCGCGCCAGGGAGAATACCAGCTTGCCGCGGGCGATGGCATGGGGCACCGTGGGCAGCGCCTCGGGATGCTCCAGCGAAAGCGCCGCCATGCGGCCATCGGTGATAAGGCCGCGCATCGGCTCCTCGCCGATGTGGCCGAGCAGGCCGCCAGCGGGCACATCGATGAGCGTGCCGCCCAGTTCCGCGACCAGCGAGGCGGCCACGCGGGAGACGCCCAGTTCGCCGCCGGTGACAACGCTGTAACCAAGCTCGCAGGCGCCGCGAACGATGCCCTCGATGCTCTGGCGCACCTCGGGCGTGGTCTTGACGCCGCTGACTCCTACCACCGCCACGGCGGGGCGATCCAGCAGCGCCCGTTCGCCGGCGAAAAACAGCGCTGGCGGCGCGGCGGTGCCCATGCGCGCGCGGAAGTGGGGCGGATACTCCTCGTCAAAACAGGTGACGATGCGCACGCCCTTTTCCATGAAGCCCTCCAGCGCGTAGGTGAGCTGCACGCCGCGATGCAACAGCGTATAGAGGCGATAGCCCTCCTCCTCGCTGACGCCCAGGAGCATCATCAGGCCGCTGATGTCCACATGCAAAAGCGCGCCCAGGCGCGCGGCGGCGCTGGACTTGACGCGGGCGAGCATGCGGCTGTATTCCGGCGTGCTCAGAGGCCGCGCGTATTCGGCGCGGTCGGCGGAGAGCGGAACGGTCAAAAGCATGGTGGCGAAAGCGTCGTCGTTGTACATGGAGAACCCCCTTGCCGCGCGACTTTCTGCGCGGCAAGTCCATTATAACACAGCGAGGGCGGCGCTTCAACCGCCCAGCGCCCCGCGAAGCTTCTCCAGCGCCTTTTTTTCGATGCGGGATACGTAGGAACGCGAGATGCCCAGCGCTTTGGCGACCTCGTGCTGCGCGCGGGGCGCGCCGTCGAGCAGGCCGTAGCGCATTTGAAGGACGCGCCGCTCCCGGTCGTCGAGCAGTTCCGTTTGCAGCAGGCGCAGAGCGCGGGTGGATTCGATGGCG
>CAMMGP010000101.1 GCA_946496415.1 uncultured Clostridia bacterium
GCGGTCTGCCGGGAGCTGAAGCTGTACCTGCGGGGACAGGGCATCATCGCGGCGATTGTCGGCGCTCTGGCGGCGCTGGGGCTGTGGCTGGCCGGCGTGCGCTCGGCGCTGGCGCTGGGTCTGCTGGTGGGCCTGTTCAACCTCATTCCTTACTTTGGCCCGGTGCTGGGCGCGGTGCCGGCGCTGGCGGCGGCGCTGACTTCCGGTTGGCAGACGGCGGCCTTTGCCGCGGTCGTGCTCGTCGTCGTGCAACAACTCGACGGCCTGCTCATTTCCCCGCGGGTGATGGGCGCGCTCACCGGCCTTGGCCCCGCCGCCGTGTTGGTGGGCGTATTTGCCGGCGGCTGCGCGTTGGGCGTGCCCGGAATGCTGCTGGCGCTGCCTGCGATGATGGTTTTTCGAACATGCGTTAGAGTTTTTGTGCAGCGGGACGAAAACATTTGATATTTCCCGGAAGTTGTGTTATAATAAGCGCATCTGCGGCCATGGGTCGCAAAGAGGGAATTGCCTAAGGGGAAAGGCGGTGCACTATGAACAACAAGATGGGCGAAACGCGGCATTTCAGCCTCGCTTCCGAAGTCCCTGAGTCCGCGGCGGAGATCATCCACGTGGTTTATCAGGCGCTCAAGGCCAAGGGGCACGATCCAATCATGCAGCTGGTGGGCTATATCATCTCCGGCGACCCCACCTACATAACCAGCTACAACAACGCCCGTTCCTTGATCCGGAGGCTGGAGCGCGACGAGATCCTCGAGGAGTTCGTGCGCTTCTACATCACGGAGCACGAGCGCTGACGCGGCATGGAATCCGTTCGCCTGGGGGCTTCGGGCCTGACGGTTTCGAGGCTGTGCTTCGGCACGCTCACCATGTCGCCGCTGCAAATGGATATGCCGGCCGAACAGGGCGCGGAGCTGCTTCTCTATGCCTATGCGCGCGGCGTTCGCTTTCTGGATACGGCCGATCTCTACGGCACCTATCCCCATATCCGGCGCGCCCTGGTGGATGCGCCGGATTATGTCGTCAGCACCAAGGCCTACTGCTACGATAAAAAGACCGCTTCCGAGGCTTTGGAGCGCGCCTTTCGCGGACTGGATCGCGAGTATGTGGATCTGTTCATGCTGCACGAACAGGAATCCCTTTATACGCTGCGCGGGCATCAGGAGGCGCTCGATTACCTCTGCGAGCAGAAGGCGCTCGGCCGCGTCGGCGCGGTGGGCATGAGCACCCACCACGTGGCGGCGGTCAAGGCGGCCTGGCGCTTTCCGGAAATACAGGTCATCCACCCGCTGATCAATCTGGGCGGCGTGGGCATCCAGGGCGGCACGCGCTTTGACATGGAGGGCGCGGTCGCCAGCGCCCACAGCCAGGGCGCGGGCATCTTCGCCATGAAGGCGTTGGGCGGCGGCCACCTCATCGGTTCGTCGCGGGAGGCGCTTTCCTATATACTTTCCAAGCCGTGGATCGACGCGGTGGCGGTGGGCATGCAGTCGTTTGCCGAGATCGACGCCAACGTGCGCGCCTTCGAGGGCGACTTCAGCCTGCTGGAGCCCCTTTCCAGGCGCGAGCGGCATTTGATGGTGCACGACTGGTGCGAGGGCTGCGGGCGCTGCGAGGCGCGGTGCGGCCAGCACGCCATCCGCGTGGTGGACGGACGCGCGCGCGTGGATCGGGAAAAGTGCGTGCTTTGCGGCTATTGCGCGGGCGTCTGCCCGCAGGTGTGTATAAAGGTGGTATGAGCGCATGCGGGTATTGTGTCTGGACGTGGGGGAAAAGCGCGTCGGCGTTGCCGTGTCCGATCCGCTGTCCATCACCGCGCAGGGCGTGGAGACCATCCACACGCGCGGGGCGGAAAACGACGCCATGCGCGTGCGCGAATTGTGCGGCAAGTATCTGACCGACCGCGTGCTCGTCGGCCTTCCGCGCACGCTCAGCGGCGAGGAGGGCTTTCAGGCCCAGCGCGTGCGCGAGTTCGCCCGCAGGCTTGAACTTTTCGGCCTCAACGTGCGCTTCTGGGACGAGCGCCTGACCACGCGCTCGGCCACGCGGGCGCTCATCGAGGGCCGCATGCGCCGCGAAAAGCGCAAGGACGTCGTGGACATGCTGGCCGCGACGCTGATTTTGCAGTCGTTTCTCGACGCGGGCGGCTGGCCGGAGGAAGAATCCGAGACTTTGAGAAAGAAGGTCTATACCATGAGCGATGGCAAGGAATTCAATATGGAGCAGAGCGACGTCGTCGAACTCATCGACGAGGACGGCAAGGAAGTCAGTTTCGAGCATCTGATGACCCTAGAGCACAAGGGCAACACCTACGTCTGTCTCGCGCCCGTGGAGCCGGACGACGACATCGCCGAGGACGAACTGGTCATACTGCGCATCGATACCGACGAGGACGGCAACGACGCCTACGTGACCATCGACGACGATGAAGAGTTGGACGACGTGTTTGAAAAGTACCTCGAGATCGCCGAGGCGGACGAGGAATAGGCGCGCATGGAGACGAATGAGAAGCGCGAGTTGTCGCTTGCGGAGATTCAGGCGCGGGAATACGAGTTGCTCAAACAGTTCGACGCCTATTGCAAGCGCCACGGGCTTACCTACTGCCTCTGCGGGGGCACGCTCCTGGGCGCGGTGCGCCACAAGGGCTTCATCCCCTGGGACGACGACATCGACCTGATGATGCCCCGCGCGGACTACGAGCGATTGCGCGACCTGGCCCGCAAGGAGCCGGTGAGCGACTGCCTTTTCGTGCGCTATCCCGGCGACAGGGGCTATCCTTACGGCTTTATGAAGGCGGTGGACGCGCGCACCGTGGTCTATGAGCGCAACATCATGCGCGATGAGCAGCGCGCCGGGCTGGCCCTTGACATCTTCCCTCTGGACAGGATGTATACCGCCCGGTGGAAAAACCGCCTGCTGCTTGCGCGCGTCAAGTTCTGGATTCAGGTGGGCAAGGTCGGCGCGGGGATGATCCGCACGGAGCGCGATTCCCTGAAAAAGCGCCTGCGCAATCTGGTGATGCTGCTTTTGCGGCCCGTAGCCGCCTGCGTGCCTTATGAAAAGGCGATGGCCAAGGTGGATCGCATCGCCGCGGGACGGCAAACATTGACGCCGTATATACTCGGCAATCTCGGCTGGCCCAACCAGTGGAAGGACATGTTCCCCAAAGAGGTGTTCGAGCGCTACGTCGACCTCGACTTTTGCGAGGGCAGGTTCCCCTGCCCCGTGGGCTACGACGCCTATCTGACGCAATTATACGGAAATTACATGCGCGTCCCCAGGGAAGGCGAGCGGGTGGCGCACAGCTTCCGCGCCTATTGGAGGGATGAAGCATGAACGCGGCCCTGATCCTCTGCGGCGGCGTGGGCAACCGCTTTGGCGGCGGCCTGCCCAAGCAGTACCTGCCCGTGGCGGGACACATGTGCGTGGAATACGTCATCCGCGCCTGCTGCGAGGCAAAGAGCGTGGACAAGGTGGTGGTCTGCGCCGCTCCGCCCTACGAATACCTCCTGCCGCTGCGGGAGCGCTATGATTTCGACCTCACGCCCTCGGGCGCGGAGCGCAACGGCACCATTCATCTGGGGCTTGAATACATTCGCGCGCGCTACGCCTGCGAAAAACTGGCCGTCATCGATTCAGCGCGGCCGCTGACCACCGCCGCGCTCATCGACGCGCTGATGGAAAAGCTGGACGAATACGACGCGGCCATACAGTGCCGCCATTTGTGCGACGCGCTGGGCCACTATGGCGAGCAGGACGTGGATCGCAGCCAGTACTATGCCATCCAGACGCCTGAGTGCTTCCGCTTTGAGGTGTTCTATCGCCATTTCCGCGAGGAATTCCCCGCCACCTGCCTGCTCAACCATCTGCCGCTCTCCGCGAGCCGGTTTTTGTACTTCGACTTTATCAACAACCTGAAGATGACCTATCCCGAGGACATCGATTTTCTCACCTATGTGCTGGAAAAGAGGCGTCGGGAAAAAGCGTGACCGGCGACGCTTTTGCGAGATGCAGGAATACAAAGGGGATGACGCGAACGCATCGCGTCATCCCCTCAGACCGTTGACAAAGCCCACAAACGCAAAAATCGCCCTGATAGAATAGAAATCAGAGACGATTTTTGCTTCCTGCGTCAGCTGCACTTGCATCCTGCGGTCACTTACGTCCATGTAAGCTCCCTTGGATGCAAGTGCAGCTTCCTTGGCTTGCAGGCTTTCTCAACGCTCTGCCAGTCTGTCGACTTTGTCAACATCCTGAGGGGATGACGCGAACGCATCGCGTCATCCCCTTTATCGCGCGGCCCTCAGAAAAGCAGACTTTCCAACTGCGCGGCATCGTCGGCGTGCATCTCGGGCAATTCGGGCATCTCCGCCGCCTTGCGGAATCCCCAGGAAACCCAGATGAAGGGCAGGCCGGCGTTTTTCGCCGTCTGCTCGTCCACGCCGCTGTCGCCGACGTAGACGGCGCTCTCCGCGTCCGCGCCCAGCGCCTTCAAAAGCGTCTCCACGCCGATGGGGGAGGGCTTTTTCGGAACCGTCGCGCTCTCGCCCACGGCTTTGTCGAACAGGCCGGGGAAGTGGTCGTTCATCAAAAGCTGCACGGCGGCGTCGTATTTGTTGGAATTGACGCCCACCTTCACGCCCGCGGCCCGCAGCTTGCCAAGCAGCGCGGCAATGCCCGCGTAGGGATGCGTCTCAACGTTGATGTGCGTGTTGTAGTATTCGCGAAAGTCTTCGAGAATGGCGGCGGCTTCCTCCGCGCTCGTCCCCGCGGGCACGGCGCGCTCGATGAGTTTGGCCACGCCGTTGCCCACAAACAGGCGCACCTCCTCCTGCGTGCGCGGCGCGTAACCGCGCTTTTCCAGAGCCGCGTTGACCGCGTTTTTGAGGTCGTCCAGCGTATTGAGCAGCGTGCCGTCCAGGTCAAAGATGACGCAGCGATATTTCATGGCGATATCCTCCATTGCGCTTTCCACAGCGAGTATAGCGCATGCGCGCAAATTCTGCGCGCGGTTTTGGGTTAGCTTTCCGTTATCGCTCTCCTGTTGCAATGCGCGCGTGCATGTGGTAAAATATTGTAATGGGGTGGTATATATATGCAGAGCTACGACGCGCTCAGCGCCGTATATGACCTGTTCGCCGATGATTTCGATCACCCGAAATGGGCAGAGTATTACCGGGCGCTTTTGCGCCGCGCCGGCGTGGAGGCAAACAGCCTCGTGGACGCGGGCTGCGGCACGGGCCTGATGACCGTGGAACTGGCGCGCGCGGGCGCGCGCGTGGTGGGCGTGGACG
>CAMMGP010000102.1 GCA_946496415.1 uncultured Clostridia bacterium
GTGTTGTAATAGCCCTGGATGCCGTCCAGCGGATAGCAGAGATTGGCGATGACGCTCGAAACCATGCTGGAAAACACGGTCAGGTAGATCCACAGGGCGATGACGATCAGCGCCGAGGTGGCCGCGTGTTTGCACAGCACGGAAAAGAGCATGGAAAGCCCCAGCCAGAGCATGGTGTAAAACGCCGTCAATAAAAGGTAGGAACAAAGCCGCAGCAGTTCTTCGCCCGTGGGCGGCACGCCGACCACCACGAGGCCCACGCCGCCCACCAGCACGCCCTCAAAGAACACCAGCATGAGGATGGCCACGGCTCCGGCCAGGAATTTGGCCGAGATGACCGCGTCGCGGTGGATGGGCTGGGAGATCAGGCGTGTGAGCGTGCCCTGCGAGCGCTCGCGGTTGATGGCGTCAAAGCCCAGCGCCAGCCCCACCAGCGGGGAGAGGTAGGCCAGGAACGAGGCGAACGAGGGGATGGAACTGCCGCTTGACGTGTACATCGAAAGGAACACGTATTCGCTGGTCTGCGAACTCATCAGGCTGTCGAAGGCGCCAAAGAGGCTGGCGAGGCTGGTCAGCGTCAACAGCACGAACAGCAGCTTGAAGCGCGCGCTGCGGAAGTGGTCGGCCAGTTCCTTCTGATAGAGTGTGGCGAAGCCGCCGCGCGCGCCGCGTTCTTCAGCGCGCCTGCCGCGCGCGATGGCCGTCTTTGCGCTTGCTTGCATCGCTTTCACCCGCCTTTTCAAAGTATCTCGCATAGATGTCGTCCAGATCGCCGCCGCGCTTTTCCAGCCGCGTCAGCGAAAAGCCGTTTTCCGTCAGATGCCGGGCCACTGCCGCGCGCACGTCGGCATTGGCGCGTCCTATGGCGAGGCCGTCTTCAAAGGTCACGCTCTGCACGCCCTCGACTTCCCTGAGCGCCGTCTCCAGCGCCTCGCCGCCCGGCTGCGCCTCCACGGCAAAGCAGTAGCCGTTTTCCTTTTCCAACTGTTCCGCCAGTTCCCCGATGCGCCCGCAGGCAACCATTTTGCCCTTGACGAAAATGCCCACGCGGTCGCAGATCTGCTGGATCTGGTGCAACTGGTGCGAGGAGATGAGTATGGTGCGCCCGTCCTTGTCCGCCAGTTCGCGGATAAGGGCGGTCAGTTCGCGGATGCCCTCCGGATCCACGCCGTTGGTCGGTTCGTCGAGTATGAGCACGTCCGGGTCCTTGAGGAGTATGTCGGCAATGCCCAGCCGCTGCTTCATGCCCTTGGAATAGATGCCGGCGCGGCGATCGGCGGCCTCGGTCATGCCCATGCGCGCAAGCAGCTGGTCGATGCGCTCTTCCAGCGCATTTCCGCGCAGGCCGTTCATTTTGCCGGTCATGCGCAGGTTTTCCCGCCCGGTCATGTCCGGGTAAAAGCCCATGTTGTCGGGCAGATAGCCCACCGCGCGCTTGACGCGGATGGGATCGCGCGTGCAGTCCACGCCCTCGATGGTCGCGCTGCCCGCCGTCGGCTCGGTCAGGCCCAGCAGCATCAGCGTGGTGGTGGTCTTGCCCGCGCCGTTGGGGCCGAGCAGGCCGAAGACCTCGCCCTCCTCCACGCGCAGTTCCAGTTCATCCACGGCGGTGACGCTGCCGTAGCGCTTGGTCAGGCCCCTGGTTTCGATGATCGTCCGTGCCACGCTCAGCGCCTCCCGAATTTGCGCATCACTGCGAAGAGCACGAGGGCCAGCACCACGATGGCGGCGATGCCGACGACGCCCCAGGTGGTCTCGGTCTTGACCGTGACGCGGAATTCCGCGGAATCGGAGGTGTTGCTGTCCGCGGCGGTGATGGTGGTCAGATAATCGCCGGACATGGCGTTCTCGCCGGGGGTGATGTAAGCGGTGGTTTCCACGGTCGCGCCCGCTTCGATCACTTCAATGGTCTCGGTGGCGAAGCGCACCGTCCAGCCCGAGGGCGCGCTGGAGGTGAGGTTGACGTTGACAAGGTCGGTGTTGCCAAAGTTGGTCAGCGTCAATTGCACGGCGCTCTCCTTATTGGAATAGGCGTCGAAGCTCAAAAGCCCGCTGGGCGTGCTCAGCATCAGGTCGTAGGTGCCGTTGATGGTCACAGAGAGCGTGAACGAGAGCCGCTCGGAAACGGTGGTGGCTGTACAGGGGATCTCATAGGTGCCCGCGGCCACGTTCTCGGGCGGCACCACATTGATGCTCACGCCCTGCGTGGTGCGCGCATCCAGTTCCAGCGCCGCCACGCGCGTAGTTTCGCCCGAGGGGGTGAAATTGACCGTCCAGCCCGCGGGCGCGCTGGCCGACAGTGCGTAGGACTGCGAAGTCAGCGTGTTGTTGATCAGCGTCGCCGAGAAGGTAAAGTCCGTCTGCGCGTCGCCTTCCTGCTCCGGATATTCCACCTCAAAGCTGCTGTTGCCAAGCTCCTCGGCGCTGACAGTGATGTCGATGGTCAATTCGTCGGAATAGCCTTCGCCCGCCGCTTCGAGGATGATGGCGTAATCGCCCGCTTCCGCCTCCAGCGGCACGGTCAGTTCAAAGGCTACGCTCTCGACCACTTCGCCGTCGCGCGCGTGCACGGTACTCACGCGCTGCCCGCTGGCGCTGAAATCGCCCGTCCAGCCTTCCGGCATCTCCAGAATGCCGAGGACGAAGTCCTGCGATTGGCCGCTGTAGTTGTCGATGGCCAGATCCAGCGTCATCTCGTCGCCGGCATTGACCGTCATCGCCGGGTAGGGGGTACTCAGTTCCACATACGGCTCCGCCGGAGCGGCGTCCGCCTCCGCCACGGGTTCGGCCAGCGCCGGGGCCATGACGAGCAATGCCAGCAGCAAGGCCAGGAGGGACTTCATTTTCGTATTCATCGTCTGTCACTTCCATCCTGTGTTTTTCGCGTCGCCGCGATACTTTTATGGTAGGAGAAGAAGCTATATTGAACCTTAAAAATGTCGTGAACGCCCCGTGAACGATCTTTGTGTGTTTTGTGTCCAAAACGCTCCGCGCGCGATTTTAACGTTTGAAGCGTTGATTTTGCCGAAGTCGAATGTTAAAATCATTCCCATACCATGAGGAACTGGAGGGAACACCATGCGGATCGCTTTCTCAACGCTCGGATGTCCGGATTTTGACTGGGTGGACATCTACACAATGGCCAAGGATTTTCAGTTTGACGGCATCGAGATCCGCGGCATCGGCCGCAATATCCACGCCGTAACGGCGGCGCCCTTTACGCCCCGCCGCATCAACCAGACAATCCAGAAGCTGAGCGATCTGCGACTTACCATTCCCTGCTTCTCCTCCAACACGGCGCTGAAGGATGAGGAAGACCGCGAGGCGGCCGTCCTCGAGATCACGGAATACATCGAACTGGCCCACGAGTTGGGCACGCCCTATATCCGCGTGCTCGCCGACCGCGACGCAGCGCCCGAGGGCGAAGTGGACGATGACAAGATCGCCGGGGTGCTTTTGCAGCTGGCCGACATCGCCAAAGGCAAGAATGTCACGCTGCTGGTGGAGACCAACGGCGTCTATGGCGACACCGCCCGCCTGCGCAAACTGCTCGACCGGGTAGACCGCCCGGAGATCGCCGCTTTGTGGGATATCCACCACCCCTACCGCTACTTCCATGAATCGCCGAAGACCACGGTGGAGAACCTCGGCTCCTACATCCGCCACGTCCACGCCAAGGACTCCGTGGTGGAGAACGGCCGCATCGTCTACAAGATGATGGGCGAGGGCGACCTGCCCATCTACGACATGCTCGACGCGCTCACCGCCATCGACTTCGACGGCTTTGTCTCCCTGGAATGGGTCAAGCGCTGGATGCCAGACCTCACCGACGCCGGCATCGTCTTCCCGCACTTCGCCCACTTCATGCAGACCTATTCCGCCCAGTGCCTGCAAACCGACAATCGCGGCACCGGCAAATACCTCTGGCCCAAGGAGCATCTGATCGACCTCACCTTCCCCGAGGTGCTCGACCGCGTGGTGAAGGAGTTCCCCGATCAGTACGCCTTCCGCTATACCACCTGCGACTATACGCGCACCTATGCCCAGTTCCGCGACGACGTGGATCAGTTCGCCCGCGCCCTCATCGCCATGGGCGTGAAGAAGGGCGACCACGTGGCCATCTGGGCGACGAACATCCCCCAGTGGTTTATCACCTTCTGGGCCAGCGCCCGCATCGGCGCGGTGCTGGTGACGGTCAACACCGCCTATAAAGTACACGAGGCGGAGTACCTGCTGCGCCAGTCCGACACCCACACGCTGGTGATGATCGACGGCTACAAGGACTCCAACTACGTCGAGATCATCAACGAGATCTGCCCTGAACTCAAGACCACCGCGCCGGGCGAACTGTTCAGCAAGCGCCTGCCGCATCTGCGCAACATCATCACCTGCGAATCCGAGCAGCCCGGCTGCTTTACCTGGGAGGGCGCGCTGGCCCTGGCCAAGGACGTGCCCATGAGCGAGGTCTACCAGCGCTCGCGCCAGATTGACAAAAACGACGTCTGCAACATGCAGTATACCTCCGGCACCACGGGCTTCCCCAAGGGCGTCATGCTCACGCACTACAATGTGGTCAACAACGGCAAGGCCATTGGCGACTGCATGGATCTTTCCAACCACGACCACATGATGATCCAGGTGCCGATGTTCCACTGCTTCGGCATGGTGCTGGCGATGACCGCCTCCGTGACCCACGCCGTCACCATGAGCCCGATCCCGTACTTCTCTCCGCGCGTGTCCCTGGAGTGCATCCGCAAGGAGCCGACCATCACCGCCTTCCACGGCGTGCCGACGATGTTCATCGCCATGCTGGAGCACCCGGACTTTGAAAAGACGGACTTTTCCAACATGCGCACCGGCATCATGGCCGGTTCGCCCTGCCCGGTGAAGGTCATGCAGGACGTGGTGGACAAGATGCACATGTCCGAGATCTGCATCACCTACGGCCAGACCGAGGCTTCGCCCGCCACCACCATGTCCAAGACCACGGACTCGCTGGATGTGCGCGTCAACACCGTGGGCGCGGCCATGTTCGCCGTGGAGTGCAAGATCGTCGATCCCGACACCGGCGAGGAACTGCCCGACAACACCGACGGCGAGTTCTGCGCCCGCGGCTACAACATCATGAAGGGCTACTACAAGATGCCCGAGGCCACCGCCGCCGTCATCGACGAGGATGGCTGGCTGCACTCCGGCGACGTCGCCCGCCGCACCCCGGACGGCTATTACAAGATCACCGGCCGCATCAAGGACATGAT
>CAMMGP010000103.1 GCA_946496415.1 uncultured Clostridia bacterium
TCTGCCAGTCTGTTGACTTTGTCAACATCCTGGGCCCCCGCTTCGCAAGAGGCGGGGGCTTTGCCGCGGGCGCTCTTTGCGCCAATTCATCGTTTCTTCACACATTTGCGCCGGAGTTGTGCTATAATAGGGGCGATGCGAAGGGAGGGAGCGCGTTTGCGGCGAAGGGAAAGGCCCGCGGGGGAAAAGCTGCTGCAATTTTCCTGGCGGGATACGCTTTTGACGCTGCTTGCCCTGGCCCTGGCCATTGGGCTGAGCGCGCTGTGCCGCTACTTCGACCCCGAGGGCGACAGCTACGCGCCCATGCTCTTTCTCTTTGCCGTGGCGCTCGTCAGCCGCCTGACGCGCGGGTATTTTTACGGCGTGGCCGCGGCGGTGCTGAGCGTGTTCGCCATCAATTTCGCCTTTACGGTGCCGCTGATGTCCTTCAACTTCAGCCTCGCCGGCTATCCGCTGACCTTTCTGGTGCTGCTGGCCACGGCGCTGCTCATCAGCGCCATGACCACGCAGCTCAAGCGGCAGGAGGAGCGCAACTACCGCGCCCGTCTGGAGGAGATGCGCGCCAACCTTTTGCGCGCCGTGTCCCACGATCTGCGCACGCCGCTGACCTCCATCTCCGCCGCGGCTTCGCTTCTGTCCGACGAGACCAAGGACATTGCGCCCGAACGCCGGCGCGCCATGCTCGCGGAGATCTCCGACGACGCCCAGTGGCTCATCCGCATGGTGGAGAACCTGCTCTCCATCACCCGCGTGGGCGAGGCCGCGGATGTGCGCAAGACGCCCGAGGCCGCGGAGGAAGTCGTTTCCGAGGCGGTGCGCAAGTACCGCGCCCGCTTTGCCCGGCCGGTGGCCTCCATATCGCTGCCGGAGGAGCTGGTGATGGCGCCCATGGACCCCATACTCATCCGCCAGGTGCTCTCCAACCTCTTGGAAAACGCCGCTTTTCACGCGGAAGGGGCGGAAAACGTGCGCGTCACGCTGCGCGTGGAGGGAGACGAGGCGGTGTTCGAGGTTTCCGACGACGGCGCGGGCATTCCCGAGGCGAAGCTTAAGACGCTCTTTGACCCATCCGCCGCCCAGCCCAGCGACAGCGCCGCCCATTCGCGCAACAACATGGGCATCGGCCTGAGCGTTTGCCGCACCATCGTCATGGCCCACGGCGGCACGCTCTCAGCGCGAAACCTGAAGGGCGGCGGAGCCTGTTTCCGCTTCACGCTGCCAATGAAGGAGGAAGAAACGCATGCGTAACAACGTGCCCACCATACTCATCGTCGAGGACGACGAGCGCATCCGCAATCTCATGCGCACCGTGCTTACCGGCGCGGGCTATGCCACGCTGGAAACGGGCAAGGCGGCCACGGCTGTGTCCATGCTGGCCTCGCACAGCCCGGATCTGATGCTGCTGGATCTGGGCCTGCCCGACCGCGACGGGCAGGAACTGCTCAGCGATATACGCACATGGTCCAGCGTGCCGGTGGTGGTTGTCTCCGCCCGCGGGCAGGAAAAGGACAAGGTGCGCGCCCTCGATGACGGCGCGGACGACTATATCACCAAGCCCTTTGGCGCGGAGGAACTGCTCGCCCGCATCCGCGCCGCGCTGCGCCACGGCCAGCGCATGGCCGAAGGCGAAAAGAGCGTCTACAATATCGGCGGCTTGCAGGTGGACACGGAAAAACGCATCGTGCGCGTGGACGGCAGAGAGGTGCACCTGACGCAGATCGAATACAAGATCGTCACCCTCCTGTGCCGCAACGCCGGCAAGGTGCTCACCCACGACAGCATGATCCGCGAGGTGTGGGGGCCGTTTTCCAACTGCGATACGCAGCTTCTGCGCGTCAACATGGCCAACATCCGCCGCAAGATCGAGAAAGACCCCGCCATGCCGGAGTATATACTCACGGAGATCGGCGTGGGCTACCGCATGGCCGAGGGATAGGAAGAAAGACAGGAAGAAAGACAGGAAGCAGGGAACGCCTCCGCGAACGGACGCGCCCCTTTCCGGCGTTGGGCATTTCAGGCTGCCCGCCGGAAAGGGGCGCGTTGGCGCGGGGGCATTTTTGCCTGGCAACGTTCGCGGGGCCGGGCGGCAGAGCGCGCCACATGCGGCGGTCGGGCGCTCTCGCGGGCAGAAAAAAACGTCCCCGCGGCGCGCGGGAACGCCTTTCGCGGCTCGTCCGGTCCTATGGGCGGAGCAAACAGGGTCCGCCGCGCCCCGGCCTCACCGCTGGCGGGGCGCTTGCTCCGCTCCGTCCGCCGCCATTTCCGCACCCGTCCCAACGCGCGGGGCCGCGCCGCGCTTCTCCGTCAGCCGCGCCAGCAGGCACAGGCCGCCAAAGACGCAGATGGCCAGCAGGCGGTAGACGAACCAGCGGTGGATGTAGGAATGGTTCTGCGCGAATGCGATCCAGACAAAGGGCAGCAGGCACACCGCCGCCCAGGGCAGCCAGGCGAGGGACTTCAGCTTTTCCAGCGGCGAGCGCCGCAGAAAGAGGATGGCGAGGACGAGGGCGAGCAGCAGCGCCAAGGCCAGCATCGGCACGCGCAGGTGGACGAGCAGCCGCTTGACGATGACCGCGATGGCGCCGAGCGGGTTCGACGCGCCCGCGGCGGAGGAGCGCAGCCGCAGCGTTCCGAGCAGGCCGATGTTCTCGCCACCCAACAGCGCCGCGAGAACCCACTTGCCCGCCCACATGCCGCCATAGCCGATGCCCCAGCAGATCAGCGCCGTCAGCACCAGCTTCAGGCCGTCCTTCCAGTCCGGCGCGGCGAGGCAGAGGCAGAACACGCAGGGGATGCCGAAGGAAACCAAGGGGCAGGTCAGCAGATCCAGATAGCTGGTCAGGCAGCCCATCAGCGTGAACAGCAGCAAAAGCCGCCCCGTCCGCGCGCGCAGCCAGTTCCACCCGGACAAAATGGCGATGCAGGCGAGCATGGTCACGGCGTAGACCTGTGTGTAGAACATGTTCATGGCGGTGGCGACGGGATCGAACAGCAGCACCGTCACCACAAAGGGGAGGATATAGCGCCGCAGGCCCCGCCGCCACATCAGCGCGGCCACAATGAGCCCCAGCAGCGCCACCCACACGGCGTTGACCACGCGCAGTTGTTCATAGGTGAAGAGGGAAAGAAGCGGCTTGAGCACGGCGAGATAGCCGTGCCAGTAGCGGCCATAATTGCTCTGGGGCGCGGGGGCGGGCGTGGCCAGGGACTCGGCATAGACGCCCGCGGCGCCTCTGTTCCCGTGCGGGAAGGGGCGGTAGACGTTGAGCGTCCGCTGCAAAAGCGTAGTCTCCGGGGCCTGATAGCCGGCCTGGACGAGCATCATCGAATCGGTGAAATTGTCCAGCTTCGCATCCACGCCCAGCGTGCGCGCCATGGGATAACTGCCCTCGCGGGCAAAGACGTCCTGCGAGGCGAGGGCGTTTTCGCGCATCGGCTCCGTGGGCAGCGCGAAGGCGGCCAGCAACAGCGCAAAGCCCACCGCCACGCAGATAGCGACCAGCAGCGCCGAACGACCGAGCAGTTTGAGAGAGGAGCGCATCCGCCGTTCCACCTTTCCAAAGACCGTCCCTTAGCCGGGCATGCCCTTTGTGTGCGAAAACTGCCTTCGCGTCCGGCGCGAGGGCAGTTGGAATGTTGACAAGCAAATCGTTGGGCGGGGCGTCGAGGCCCCGCGCGCAGGGTGCGACCCTGCGAACGGCATTTTATCCGGGCGATTGTCGCGGCCGATGGCCTTGTCGGCGCTTTGCCGGCACCGCGACCGTCCGCGGGCGGCTCTTTCCGCGTTATCCCGCGTCGCCCGGCACGTAGGTGGGCGCGCCGCACTCCAGACAGGGCTGGTAGCCGTTGTAGTAGGCCACGGGGAGCGCGTACTTGCGGCTATAGGAGGCCACGTATTTGCAATCGGAAAGGTGATAGAATTCGCCGTTGTCGTTGGCGTAGACGTAGGTGACTTCCGCCTCTGGCACGTCGGAGAACACCGGCGCCGAGGCCCCGGAAACCACGCCGTAGCCCGCGTAGCCATCGCCCATGGAGGCAGGCAACTCGGGACCGTAGACGGCCACGTTCTTTTCCGCGCCCACCATGCGCACGCCACCGCCGCCGCGCGTGGGCGGCATGGTCATCGGCAAAAAGACCGCCACCGTCAGCGCCGCGAAACAGGCGGTCACCAGCCCCTTGACGGCCGGGTGCCACCGCTGCGTCCGCCACATCAAAAAAAGGCCGTACGGAAAACAGACCACCAGGAAGAAGACCGTCTTCCACGTGGCGCGCTTCCGCCGCCGGGGCGCTCTTTGCATCGCAGGTTTCCTCGATTCCCCAGAATTCGACAAGTTTCTGGAGAATATTGTAAGCCATTGACGGCAGGCAGTAAAGGAAATCCCGCCGGAGTTCAAGGAATTGTACTACGGCGATAACAACTGACATACTTTTGTAATATACAACCCCTTGTGGGCGCGTTGCGGGGTGATATACGATATATAGGCCCCGGCGGGATTTTTTTGCGGCGCGGGATGGCCGTGCTTGACAGGCGGCGCGGGGAAGTGCTATACTTTTTAGAGAATTATCCGTGGGAAAATTCCCTTTGCGAAAGGGGGCGCGGCATGGCAAGCGACTATGAGATTCTGGGCGTATCGCCCTGCGCGAGCAGGGAGGAACTGCGCGCGGCGTATCGCGCGCTGGCCCGCCGCTGGCACCCGGATCGCTTCATGGAAGGCCCGGAGCGCGAATGGGCGGGGGTACGCATGGCGGAGATCAACCGCGCCTATCGCGCCTGTCTCAAAGGCAGCCGTCGCGCGCGCGTGCGCGTGGAAGACGATGATGAGCGCCTGGAGACGGCCCGCCGCCTGATTGACGACGGCCAGTATGGCAACGCCCGGGCGGTGCTGATGCAGGTGTCCACCCGTCGCGCGGAGTGGAACTACCTTTTTGGATTGATGCTCCTGCACCGGCAGGAATACGAAAAGGCGCTGGTCTATCTTTCCGTGGCCGCGCATCAGCAGCCGGAAAACAAGAAATACGCGCGCATGGAGCGCGTGGCGCGTGGCATCCGCGAAAGCGCGCGCCCCAGGTTCGGTCCCTTTTCCCGCTAAGCCGGCAGTGCCGGCGGCCAGTGCCGTTGGCTCGGAATCGACGAGCGCCCGCCCCACGAGCAGGGGGCGGGCGCTCTGCGTTTCGTTTCGG
>CAMMGP010000104.1 GCA_946496415.1 uncultured Clostridia bacterium
TGATTTCTATTTTATCAGAGCGATTTTTGCGTTTGTGGGCTTTGTCAGCGCTCTGGCCCGCGGCAAACGCCGCGGGTTTTCTGCGCTTTTCACCTGCGGCAATCTACCAAGGAGGTACCCCCTATGCTGCATTGTTTTCGGGCGCTGGGCGTGAACATCGCGCTGGATGTGCTCAGCGGCGCCGTACATGTGTTGGACGACATGGCCTTCGAGGCCCTGACCGATCTGGAGGCGGGCCGCGACCCGCGGCCGGCGCTGCTCGTCAAGTACGCCGAAAAAGACGTGGATGAACTGCTTGACGAGATTGAGGCCCTGCGCGCGCAGGGCGCGATCCTCTCCGAGCACGATTATTCGGGTCTCGACATCGGCAAGCCCGGCATCGTCAAGGCCATGTGCCTGCACGCGGCGCACGACTGCAACCTGCGCTGCCGCTACTGCTTTGCCTCCACGGGCGATTTCCACGGTGAGCGCTCGCTGCTGCCGCTGGAAACGGGCAAAAAGGCGCTTGACTGGCTGGTGGCCCATTCCGGCAACCGCCATCAGTTGGAAGTGGACTTCTTCGGCGGCGAACCGCTGATGAACTACGACGTGGTGCACGACCTGGTGCTCTACGCCCGCGAACTGGAAAAGAAGCACGACAAGCATTTCCAACTCACCATCACCACCAACGCCCTGGGCCTGACCGACGAGCGCATCGAGTTTTTGAACCGCGAGATGCACAACATCGTCCTCTCCATCGACGGCCGCCGCGAGGTGCACGACTACATGCGCCCCATGGTCAACGGCAAGGGCTCGTTCGACGAGGCCGTCAAGCGGGCGAAAAAGCTGGTCAACCTGCGCGGCGACGGGCAGTACTACGTGCGCGGCACCTACACCGCCCGCAACCTCGACTTTGGCAACGACGTGCTGGCGCTGGCCGATGAGGGCTTTGAGCAGCTCTCCATCGAGCCGGTGGTGCTGGAGGAAAGTTCGCCCTTCGCGCTGACGAAGGAAATGCTGCCGGAAATCCTCGCCGAATACGACCGCTTTGCCAAAATCTACCTCGAGCGGCGCAAGAACGGCCCGTGGATGAACTTCTTCCACTTCATGGTCGATCTGGACGGCGGGCCGTGCGTCAAAAAGCGCGTCAAGGGCTGCGGCGCGGGCAACGAATACGTGGCCGTCACCCCCGAGGGCGACATCTACCCCTGCCACCAGTTTGTCGGCCGCCCCGGCTACAAGATGGGCAGCGTACTGACCGGCGAATTCGATACCGAAATGCAGAAGCGCTTCGCCGCCAACACCGTGCTCTCCAAGGAAAAGTGCGGAAAGTGCTGGGCGCGCTTCTTCTGCGGCGGCGGCTGCGCGGCCAACGCCGAAGCCTTCAACGGCGACATCTCCAAGCCCTACGATATGGAATGCGAACTGGAACGCAAGCGCCTCGAGTGCGCGCTGGCCATCTGCGCCATTGAAAAACTCGGCGCGCAGGCGGACGAAGAAAAGACCGTTTGACAGGCGCCAATGCGCATGGTATAATAAAAGAGCAGGAAGGGACGACGCCTTTGGAGTGGCTTCTCCCCTCCGATGAGAGTGAGCCGCCAGTCTGTCAGCGCAGGATGGCGGCTCGAACTTTAGCCTTTGTGATTCCCGTTATGAATTGAGAATGACAAAGTGATGATCATAATCACAACAACGATGATTTCGTATGCCGTCACGATCATCACCCCCTTTTGTGCAAAGAGGGCAAAAGCCAGGCGCCATTGTTCCTTCCTGCTGGGGACAAAGCCCCATCGGTAGTGTAACACGCCCACCATGCGCCCGTCAACACATTCTTTGCCCCGCCCGCGTTGACAGACACGCCTTTTCCGGGTATAATAGGGCGTAAAGGCGATGAAGGAAAGAGTAGCGCGCTTGCAAGGCCCCTCAGAGAGCCGGGCAAGGTGCAAGCCGGCGGCAAGGCGGCGCGCGAACATGGCTCCTGAGCCGCGGGCGCGAACGGCAGTAGCGTCCGCCGGGCCGTCCCGTTACCGGCGCGGGCAGTTTTTGCCCAGAGGCATGGTCTTCCATGTGAAGCAGGGTGGTACCGCGCGCAAGCGCCCCTCGGAAGGAGGGGCGTTTTCTTTTGGCCGCCCGCAAGGAATGCAGGAGGGATATTTCATGGAGAAAAAGGGCACGTTCTACATCACCACGCCCATCTACTACCCCAGCGGCAACATGCACATCGGCCACACCTACACCACCGTGGCCGCGGACACGATGACGCGCTTCAAAAAGCAGCTTGGCTACGACGCCTATTTCCTCACCGGCACGGACGAGCACGGCCAGAAGATCGAGCGCAAGGCCGCGCAGGCCGGCAAGACGCCCAAGGAGTTCGTCGATGAGATCGTCGCCGCCACCAAGGATCTGTGGAAGCTGATGAACATCGAGTACGACGACTTCATCCGCACCACGGACGAGCGCCACGTCAAGGCCGTGCAGAAGATCTTCAAGCGGTTCTACGAGCAGGGCGACATCTACAAGAGTTCCTACGAGGGCCAGTACTGCGCCGAATGCGAATCCTTCTGGACGCCCACGCAACTCAAGGAGGGCAACCTCTGCCCGGACTGCGGCCGCCCCACCGAGACGGCGCGCGAGGAGAGCTACTTCTTCCGCATGAGCAAGTATCAGGACTGGCTCATCGACTATATCGAGACGCACCCGGACTTCATCCAGCCGCCGTCCCGCGCCAACGAGATGCTCAACAACTTCCTGCGCCCGGGCCTGCAGGACCTGTGCGTCAGCCGCACCTCGTTCAAGTGGGGCATCCCGGTGGACTTTGACCCCGGCCACGTGGTCTACGTGTGGGTGGACGCGCTCTCCAACTACATCACCGCCCTCGGCTACGGCAGCGACGACGACCATCTCTTTAAGAAATACTGGCCGGCGGACGTGCATCTGGTGGGCAAGGAGATCGTGCGCTTCCACACCATTTACTGGCCGATCATGCTCCACGCGCTGGGGCTGCCGCTGCCCAAGCAGGTGTTTGGCCATGGCTGGCTGCTGTTTGGCAACGACAAGATGTCCAAATCCAAGGGCAACGTGGTCTACCCCGGCCCCATCGTCGAGCGCTACGGCGTGGACGCGCTGCGCTACTACCTGATGCGCGAAATGCCCTTCGGCGCGGACGGCAACTACACCAACGAGGCCATGCTCAATCGCACCAACGCCGATCTGGCCAACGACCTGGGCAACCTTTTGAGCCGCACGGTGGCGATGATCGAGAAGTACTTCGGCGGCGAAGTGCCCGCCCCCGGCGCGGAGGAAGAGGTGGACAAGGCCCTGCGCGAGCGCTTTGAGGCCCTGCCCGCCATCGTTGAGCGCGAAATGGACGCCTTGCAGTTCTCCGTGGCGCTTGCCGAGATCTGGAAACTCATCGGCGACTGCAACCGCTATATCGACCTCACCCAGCCGTGGGTGCTCGGCCGCAGCGAGGAGGGCAAGCCCCGCCTCAGGACCGTGCTCTACTACCTGGCCGAGTGCTGCCGCGCCGTGGCGGTATACGTCGGCCCC
Source organism: uncultured Clostridia bacterium (assembly GCA_946496415.1). Classification (GTDB taxonomy): domain Bacteria; phylum Bacillota; class Clostridia; order Christensenellales; family Aristaeellaceae; genus Pullichristensenella. Next base: position 3,529 of record CAMMGP010000104.1, read on the forward strand.
ACCATGCCCTCGACCCCGGCGCGCATGTTCGCCCAGCTCGGCGTGGAGGATGAAAATTTGCAGACATGGGAGAGCGTGCAGGCCTTCGGCCAGCTCAAGCCCGGCACGCGCGTGCACAAGGGCGAGGCGCTCTTCCCGCGCATCGACATCAAGAAGGAACTGGAAGAACTGGCCAAGGCCGAACCGGCTGCCCCCGCGCCCAAGGCGGAGGAGAAACCGCCGCAGGAGGAAGAAAAGGGCTTTGGCACCATCGCCATCGACGACTTTGCCAAGGTGCAGCTCGTCACCGCCAAAGTGACCGCCTGCGAGCGCGTGCCCAAGAGCGACAAATTGCTCAAGGAGACGCTGGACGTGGGCGGCGAGACGCGCACCGTGCTTAGCGGCATCGCCCAGTGGTACACGCCTGAAGAAATGGTCGGCAAGACCGTGGTGCTGGTCAAGAACCTCGCCCCGCGCAAGATGCGCGGCGTGGTCAGCGAGGGCATGCTGCTGTGCGCCTCGGACAAGGACGGCAATTTGAAACTCATCACCGTCGAGGGCGGAGACTTCGCCCCCGGCGCGGAGATCGGCTAAACAACGCGCCGCGCGGGAACACACGCCCGCGCGGCGTTTTGGGAGGATACCATGCGTTTGTTCGATTCCCACGCCCACATCGCCTCGGAGCGCTTCGCGGGCGACCTTCCCGAGGTGCTTGGGCGCATGCGCGAGGCGAGCGTTACCGCCTGCGTGGTGGTCTGCGACCCCGGCGACGACGAGCCGGATCACGAGCGCGCCCTGGAGATCGTGCGGCAAAACCCCGGTTTCCGCCTCGCCGCCGGCGTACATCCGCACAACGCCCGCAACTGGTCGGACGAGATGGAAAAGACGCTGCGCGGGCTTTGGGCGCTTCCCGAGTGCACAGTGCTGGGCGAAATCGGGCTGGACTACCACTACGACCTTTCCCCGCGCGATACGCAGCGCGAGGTGTTTGAGCGGCAGCTGGATCTGGCACTGGAACTGGATATGCCGGTGCAGCTGCACATCCGCGAGGCGCACGGCGAGGCCATGGAACTGATGCGCCGCCGCCATGCGTCCGGCACGCTGCCGCGCGGCATCATGCACTGCTTTTCCGGCAGTTGGGAACTGGCCAAAGTTTACCTCTCATTTGGGTACTATATATCGCTCTCCGGCGTGGTAACGTTCAAAAACGCCAACAAGCTGCTGGACGTGGCGAAAAACGTGCCCATCGACCGCCTGCTGGTGGAGACGGACTGCCCCTACATGGCCCCCGTGCCGATGCGCGGCAACCGCAATGAGCCATCGTTTGTGCAATACACCTTCGCGCGCGTGGCCGAACTGCGCGGGGAAGACCCGGAAACGCTGGCGGAGCAGTTGTGGGAGAATACGGCGAGGGCGAATTCGTGAAAGCTGCGCGCCCACCAAGCATCGCGCCGCCCGCACATATTCGTGCGGGCGGCGCGTTTTGCGCTATTCGGTGTGTTCGCGGTAGTAGTCCGCAGCCTCCTCGTAGTCGAAGAAATCGTCGTAGTGGTCGTCGTAGAAGTCTTCCTCGTTGGCGTAGGAGGGAGCGTTATAGGGGTCTTCCTCCTCCTCGTAGTCGCGGCGCGGGGAGGAGAAGGTGATGGGCGGGTCGTAGCCGC
>CAMMGP010000105.1 GCA_946496415.1 uncultured Clostridia bacterium
CTGCTCTGCGTCCTCGTCACGCACGCCCACATCGACCATTCCGGCAACCTGCCGCTGCTCTACAAGCGCGGCTTCCGCGGCCCCATCTACGCCACGGAGGAGACCTGCAACCTTCTGCAGATCATGCTGCGCGACAGCGCCCACATACAGGTCTCGGACGCGGAGTGGAAGACGCGCAAGGCCCAGCGCGCCGGCGGCCCTCCCGTGGAGCCGGTCTACGACCTCGAAGACGCCGAGGGCGCGCTCGGCCTTCTGCGCCCCTGCCGCTATGGCGAGCGCCTGCCCGTGCTCGAAGGCGTGGAGATACGCTTTACGGACGTCGGCCATCTGCTCGGCTCCGCGGCCATCGAACTGTGGCTGCGCGAGGGCGACACGGAGCGCAAGGTGGTCTTCAGCGGCGACGTGGGCAACACGAACCAGCCCCTTCTGCGCGACCCGCAGCGCGTGGAAAGCGCCGATGTGCTTATCATCGAATCCACCTACGGCGACCGCCTCCACGAAAAGGTGCGCCTCGACTACCCCCGCGCCCTCGCCGAAGTGCTGCAGCGCACGTTCGACCGCGGCGGCAACGTCGTCATCCCCTCTTTCGCCGTCGGCCGCACGCAGGAGATGCTCTACTTTTTGCGCCAGATCAAGCTGGAAAACCTCGTCCATGGCCACGGCGATTTCCCCGTCTATGTCGACAGTCCCCTCGCCAACGAGGCCACGGCGGTCTTTTTGCAGGCAAACCCCGCTTCGCTCGACGACGAGGCCCGCGCCCTCATCCGCGCGGGCGTCAACCCCCTCTGGTTCGACGGCCTCAAGACCAGCGTCACCGCTGAGGAGAGCAAGGCCATCAACTTCGATCAGACCCCCAAGGTCATCCTCTCCGCCAGCGGCATGTGCGACGCCGGCCGCATCCGCCACCATTTGAAGCACAACCTCTGGCGCAAAGAGTCCACCATCCTCTTTGTCGGCTATCAGGCCGAGGGCACGCTCGGACGGCAGATCGTCGAGGGCGCGAAGAAGGTCAAGCTCTTTGGCGAGGATATCAGCGTCGCCGCCGAGGTGCGCGTCCTTCCCGGCGTCAGCGGCCACGCTGACCGCGACGGCCTGCTCGCCTGGCTGGAAGGCTTCGCGGAAAAACCCGGCCGCGTGTTCGTCAACCACGGCGACGACGCTTCCTGCACTTCCTTTGTGGAAACGCTCAAGCGCCTCGGCCACAACGCCTCCGCCCCCTTCAGCGGCGCGACTTACGACATCGCCGCCGACGAAGTCCTCGACTGGCCGGAGGGCGTGCCGGCGCAGAAGGCCAAGGCCCGCGCCAGGAGCAACGTCTTTGCCCGCCTGCTCGCCGCCATCGAGCGCCTCATGCGCGTCGCCCGCGGCTGCGAGGGCATGGCCAACAAGGAACTTGCCAAGTTCGCCAACCAGGTGGACCGCCTCGCCGACGAGTGGGAGCGGTAGGGAAGAGGAAAAGCGCCTCCGCGCGGGGGCGCTTTTTGTGTGTGGATTTTTAGCTTGTCAGTTCCTGATAGCGCCGCATCAGCGCGGCGACGCAATCACTTTCGCTGGTGCGTTCGGGCGTGCCCACGACAAAGCCATAAGCGTCCATGACGGCTCTGTCATTTTGCTGATGTGCCTTGCGCAGTTCGGGCGGCATGGTCACTTCGTCGTACAGGTCGGCAAGGCTGCAATCCGGGTACAGGTCGCGAGCGTCCAGAATCGCCTGCGCCGTCTGTTCGATCTTGGCTCTCTGCGCATCGGTGGGGGTAGGCCACGGGAAGTTGTTGTAGACAATATCCTTGGAGTAGCGGTAATCACTTTTGAGCCTGCCGCAGACAGTGCGCATCCACGCCATGTGGACGTTGGAAGTCAATACGCCGAAATGGTACAATCCCGCTCCAGAGATGATGAATACGAGATCGCTGCACAGGGCATCTGGCGTCATGAATCCCATCGGAACATAACGGCGGCGTTCGGACGACACCTTTGGAACGAGAATGTACGTTCCTTTGGGCATATTTTCGCCTCCAAAACGGGTGGGAGTATCAGCACATTTTCTTGTGCTTGATCTCCTACTATTGAGACGAAACTCTCTTACGGCGCTGACACGTTTCAAGCACTCGGGCATTTGCTTTAGCAGTCTAGGAGAACATTCTCCCAACCATAGGCAATATCTTGGCTTGCGGTTGATAAATTCCTGCGCGCCATACCATGGTTTAAAATAGATCTTAGCATTTGGCTCTTTATTCAGAAATTCGATCATTTCTTCACGTGTAAACAAATAATTCCCATCGTCAATTGGCTGACAACCTATCCCTATTTCAGGCACGTCGCAGATGGGCTTTGAGCGGCTTTCAACGAATATGTCATCCGCGTCGAGCAGATAAGCGTTGATATTGCGTGCGGTCTGCGCGCGGCCAGCCGTAAATATGTAGCGTGGCTTGTCACTGGGAGCGCAGCTATATCCCACGATCACGCAATGGACATGGGCTTTGCTCTTCGCTTCGCTGTCCCAACGGAAAGTCCTGTGCGCAAAGTCTATATGTGCGTCCGCTTCAAATAGAGGCTTCCACAGCAGCGCCACGCTTTCGCCCTGTGTAACAGAATTTGTCGATACAAGCGCAGCCCTGATTTTTGTCCCTTTCATCAAGTCAGCGCCCTTCTTATACCAGCAACATACATAGTCCAGATTGCCGGCATTTCTCCAGCCTGCGAACACGCTGTTTACATCATCCTTCTGCGCGTCGCTCATCAGGCGCGCCCCCACAAACGGCGGGTTGCCCATGATATAATTCAATTCCGCTTTGGGCACGACGCTCTCCCAGTCGATGCGCAGGGCGTTGCCCTCGACAATGTTGACATAGGTCTTCAGCGGCAGGAAGTCCAGATTCATGTGGACGATGTCCTCCGTCTGCTTCATCATCTGGCTCTCCGCGATCCATAGCGCAGTCTTGGCGACGGTGGCGGCAAAGTCGTTGATCTCGATGCCGTAAAATTGCTTGATAGAAACCTTGATGGGACTGAGGTTTTCAAGGTCAAAGGCGATCTGACCACCAAGCAGCAGAGACAGCGTCTCATTTTCCAGCTTGCGCAGGGACAGATAGGTCTCCGTCAGGAAGTTGCCGCTGCCGCAGGCCGGGTCAAGGAATTTGAGCGACGCCAGCTTGTCCTGAAACGCGGTCAATCGCTTTTGGCGCGTCTTGGCCGCAGACACCTGCTTGATCTCGTCCAGTTCCGAGTGCAGGTCGTTCAGAAACAGCGGGTCGATGACTTTATGGATGTTCTCGATGGATGTATAGTGCATGCCACCCTTGCGCCGCGTCTCCGGATTCAAGGTGGATTCAAACACAGCGCCGAAAATGGTGGGGCTGATGTCGCTCCAGTTGAAATCCTCGCTGGCCTGCGTCAAAAGCAGGCTGAATATCTCGTCGTTGAAGGGCGGTATCTCGATGTTTTCGTCGGAGAACAAGCCGCCGTTCACATAGGGGAAGGCTGCAAGTTCCGGGTCGTCATCCGCAAGATATGGATCGCGCTCCTCGGGCCTCTGATCCAGAACGCGGAAAAGGTCGCGCAGCGCCCTGCGCCCGTTCTGCATGCCGCGGTCGCGCAGATAATCGTGGAACATGCCATGCCTGCCGAAAATGCCCGCGTCCTCCGCGTACAGGCAAAACACCAGACGCACGCAAAGGGCGTTCAGGCTTTTCAGCGTCCGCTCATTGCTGGCGTCCTTATACTGCTTCAAAAACGCGTCGTAGAGTTTGCCGACCAGTTCGCCCGCCTGAATGGATATCTCCATCTCGCGCTTGATGTTTTCATCGCCCGTGTCCACAAGGAAATTCAGACGATAGTATTCAGTCGGCAGGTCTTTCAGCAGTATTTCTTCGGGCTCGCCGTTCGGGCGGTTCATGTCGTAGATCAAAAAGCGCTCGAAATTGCAGGTAATGACCCACTTGGGATGGGAATCGACGGGCAATTCGGTGATGTAGCGCTTTGCCTGCTGGAACGGGGTCAGCAGGGAACCGTCAGATTGGCGGATGGGCTTGCGCAGGTCTTTGCCCAAACCCTTCTGTTCGATCAGAACGCGGGTAAGGGGGATATAGCCATCCATGAAGCTCGTGTGGTCAAGATGCACCTGATCTTCAAAGGTGATGTATTCGGCGGGATGCTCTACGCCCAAGACTTCCCCCAGCAGGGAAAGCCAGAATTTCTGGGTTTCGCCCTTTTCATATCCCTTGCCCTTCCAGAAATCCGCGAAGTGTTTTGCCGCGTTTCGCTGCTGTACGTCGTTCATGGGGCTTGCCTCCTGAGCATGCGTTCATATATCTATGATACCATACGCAAGCCTTTCCCGCAACAAAAGAACCCGCTTGAAACAAGCCACGCCCTAACATTTCCCGCTATCCGCGCAACGATTGCGGCGCGCCCGCCCGGACGCGCCGTTCCCTTTTCCCTAATTCTCCTCCAACACCCTCCGATAATTCACCGGGTCCGTATCTCCCTCCGTGGAAAAGAGCAGCACCCGCGCGTTCCCGTCCAGCCCCAGCGCCTCCCGCGCCTTTTCGTCCACCGCTGCGTCCAGCAGCGCGCCCAGGGTCGACGCGCCGCTCTCGCCGGAAACAATGGCCTTATCCCCCGCCAGCGGCCGCGCCAGCGCGCGCATGCCCCGCGCCGCCGCCGCGTCCTCGCAGGAAAGATAGGCCGTCGTCAGCCCCTTGAGGATGTCCCAGGCGATGGGGCTCGGCTCCCCGCAGGCAAGGCCCGCCATCATCGTCCGCATCTCGCCGGTCACGGCCGTGATTTCGCCGTTCGCGGCGCTGCGGAAAAAGCAGTCCGCCGCCGCAGGCTCCACGAGGATGATCTTCGGCGGGTTCTGCGGATATGCCTGTGCGAAATACGCCGCCACCGCCGCCGCCATGGAGCCGACGCCCGCCTGCAAAAAGATGTGTGTCGGCGGCGCAACCATCTGCTCGTCCGCTTCCAGCGCCATGGTCAGATACCCCTGCATGATCCACAGCGGTACTTGCGTGTACCCCGGCCAGGCCGTGTCCTGCACCAGCACGCCGCCCGGCGTCTCTTTTGCCTGTCGCGCCGCCAGACGCACGCAGCCGTCGTAATTGCAATCCTCCACCGTCACCTCCGCCCCGAGCGCGCGTATGTTCTCC
>CAMMGP010000106.1 GCA_946496415.1 uncultured Clostridia bacterium
GCGCCGACGCAGCTGGGGCAGCCGTTTTCGCAGGGGCAGGCGGCGAGGACTTCGCGCGCCTGACGGAAGAGTTCCTTGTCCATCTCGAACACGCGCTCGGAGAGGCCGACGCCGCCGGGAATGGAATCGTAGAGGTAGATGGTGGGGCGGCCCGTGAAGGGGTCGCGCACGTGGTAGACCACGTGGACGTCCTGCGCGGAACACATCAGGTACATGGGCGCGATGTGGCGGAGGATGTGGGCGAGGCCGACCATGGCGTTCTTGACCGGCTCGCGCTCGTAGTCCGTTTCCAGCCATTCGGGCAGCGTCCACCAGGCGGCGGTGGTCTGCATCTCCAGTTCCGGCAGCGTCACCGGGCCCCAGCCGAGGTTTTCATGGGTGTCAAAGCGTATCTTTTTGAACAGCGTGACGATGGAACTGACCAGCACCTCGCCGCGCGAGCGCGTCAGGGAGCCGGTAGGCACGCGGTCGAACTCGTCGAGCACCTTCAGGCTGGTGGTGAGATCGGCGTCGGTGTAGTAGCCGACGTTGACGCGGCGCACGTAGGCCTTCTTTTCGTCGAAATCCAGCTGTTCCACCTGATACTGGTCGCCCTCGTGCATGTAGATGGCGTACTGATGGAGCAGCATCGGCACGGTGAAGCGATCCATCTCGCCGATGACGCGGTGCTTCTTGGGGTCGGTGATATCGACGATGAGGAAGTTCTGGTCGCTGGCCGAGCGCAAATTGATGCCCGCCTGCGGAAATTCCTCCGCCATCCAATAGTAGCGGCCGGCCACATGGCGGAGAATGGCCTGATCGCAGAGGTAGTCCAAGAGTTCCGCCGTGTCGTGGACGCCGTCGAACAGTTCGCCGTCCTCGAAGGGCAGTTCGTAGGCGGCGCACTTGATGTGGTTAAGGAGGATGTACAAATTGTTCGGGTCGATGAGCGCCCGCTCGGGCGACTTGCCGAAGAAGTAGTCCGGGTGGTTGACGATGTACTGGTCGAGGGGGTTGGACGAGGCCACGAGGATCATCAGGCTCTTACCGCCCCGCCGCCCGGCGCGCCCGGCCTGTTGCCATGTGCTGGCGATGGTACCCGGGTAGCCGCAGAGCACGCAGGCGTCGAGTTGGCCGATGTCGATGCCCAGTTCCAGCGCGTTGGTGGAAACGACGGTAAGGATATTGCCGGCGCGCAGTTCGCGCTCGATTTCGCGCCGCTGCGTAGGCAGGTAGCCGCCGCGATAGCCGCGCACGCGGCCGGCGTTGCCGAGCGGGTCGCGCACCATGTCCTTCAAATAGCGCACCAGCACCTCCACGGTGAGGCGGGCGCGGGCAAAGACGATGGACTGCACCCCGGCGCGCAAAAGCCCGGCGGCGATGTTGCGCGTTTCCGGGATGGAGCCGGCGCGGATGCCGAGTTGGCGGTTGACGACCGGCGGATCGTAAAAGACCACGTGGCGCTCGCCCGCGGGCGCGCCGTTTTCGTCGATGAGGCGCACGGGGCGGCCGATCATCGCTTCGGCGAGTTCGCCGGGGTTGGCGATGGTGGCCGAGCAGCAGATAAACGTGGGATGGGAGCCGTAGAAGGCGCAGACGCGCTTTAAGCGGCGGATGACGTTGGCGAGGTTCGAGCCGAACACGCCGCGATAGGCGTGGATCTCGTCGATGACCACGTATTGGAGGTTTTCAAAGAGCTTGACCCACTTGGCGTGGTGCGGGAGGATGCCCTGATGGAGCATGTCCGGGTTGGTGACCACCACGTGGCCCGCCTGACGAATGGCCGTGCGCGCCGAGGCGGGGGTGTCGCCATCGTAGGTGTAGGCCTTGACCTCCGCGCCCATATCCTCGATGAGGGAATAGAGTTCCGCCGCCTGGTCGCTGGAAAGCGCCTTGGTGGGGAAGATGTAGAGGGCGCGGTTGGCCTCGTTTTGCAAAATGGCGTTGAGAACGGGCACGTTGTAGCAGAGCGTCTTGCCCGAGGCCGTGGGCGTGACCACCACGCAGTCCTCCCCCGCCAGCGCCGCCTCCATGGCGAGGCGCTGGTGGATGTAGGGCCGCTCAATGCCGCGCCGGGAAAGCGCCGCGACGAGGCGCGCATCCAGACCGGCGGGAAAATCGGCGTACTTCGCCTCCCGCGCGGGCAGCACGCGCCACGAGGTGACGTTTTTCATAAACGACGGGCTGCTTTTCAGGTGTTCGATGTAGCTTTCGACGTTCATACGATCTCTACGCGCGTGTTCTCCACGGCTTCTGCGACCAGCGCCTCGATATCCAGTTTGCGCTCTGCATCCGGCATGGTGTCGAGCTTGGGCTTGGTGACGGGATGGCGGGGGGTGAACACAGTGCAGCAGTCCTCATAGGGCAGGATGGAAGTCTCGTAGGTGCCGATCTTTTCGGCGATCTCGGTGATCTCCAGTTTGTCCATGCCGATGAGCGGGCGGAACACAGGCATGCCGACCACCGCGTCCGTGCAGGTGATGGCCTCCATGGTCTGGCTGGCCACCTGCCCGAGGCTCTCGCCGGTGATGAGCGCCAGAGCGCCGAACTTGCGCGCCAGACGCTCGGCGATGCGCATCATGAAGCGGCGGGTGATGAGCGTGCCAAGGCCCTCGGGGCATTTTTCGTGGATCTCCGTCTGCACCTTGGTAAAGGGCACGAGGTAGACGCGCATGCCGTTTTCGTATTCGCCCAGTATTTTTGCCAGCTGCAACACCTTGTCCAGCGCCAGTTCGCCGGTGTAGGGCGGGCTTTGGAAGTGGATGGCGCAGGTGGTGACGCCGCGCTTCATCAGCTGATAGCCGGCCACGGGGCTGTCGATGCCGCCGGAGAGCAGGAGTGCCGCCTTGCCGCCCGTGCCCATGGGCATGCCGCCCACGGCCTTCCATTCCTCGACGCAGACGTAGGCGTGATCGCGGATCTCGACGTTGAGGCGATGCTCGGGGTGGTGGACGTCCACGTGCAGCTTGGAATTGTCTTCGAGCACGCGGCCACCGATCTCGGTGGCGATCTCCATGGAGTTCATGGGAAAATGCTTGTCCGAGCGGCGGGCGAAGACCTTGAACGAGCCAGAGAGCGGGCGCATCATTTCCACGCACTTGGCGGCGATGACGTCAAATTCCTTGGGCAGTTCCCACGCGGGGCTGACCGAGTAGACGCCGAACACGCGGCGCACGCGCTCGCCGCAGGCGCGCATATCCTCCACGCCGGCGACGTAGATGCGCGAATCGGCCAGCCACACCTGGCCGCCCAGGGGCTTGACGGCGCGGCGGACGTTCTCGGTGAGCGTCTTGAGAAAATAGGGGCGGTTCTGCCCCTTCAAATGGACTTCGCCAAAGCGTACCAGCAAAACTTCTCGCATGTTTATCTCCTCTGAAAGCGCCTCAGTTGCGGCCAGACGCGTCGAAGCACTTCGGCGGCGTAGTCGATCTCCTCAAGGGTGGTGTGCGGCGAAAGGCTGAAGCGCAGGGCGCTCTCGGCGCGATCCACGGGGATGCCCATGGCCGTGAGCACGCTCGAGACCTTGCGCTTTTTTGACGAGCAGGCCGAGCCGGTGGAGGCGTAGACCCCCTCGGCCTCCAGCGCGTGGAGCATCGTCTCGCCGCGCACGCCGGGGAAGCTGATGTTGAGTATGTGCGGCGCGCCCTTTTCCGGGGCGGGGCCGTTGATCGCGGCCTCGGGCACGGCGTCCATGAAGGCCTTGACCATGTGGAGTTTTTTCTCCATCAGGCCGGAGGCACCCATCTCCCGGACGGCCTCGTAAAAGCCGGCGATGCCGGGGGTGTTCTCCGTGCCGGAGCGCAGATCCTCCTCCTGCCCGCCGCCAATGTGCTGCGGGTTGAGGCGCACGCCCTTTTTCACCGCCAGCGCGCCCACGCCCTTGGGGCCATGCAGCTTGTGGGCGCTGATGGTGTACATGTCCACATCGGCAAAGTGGAAGGGCACGCGCAGAAAGCCCTGCACGCCGTCCACATGGATGAGGGCGCGATCCGCGACGGTGCTTTTCAGGCGCTGCACGTCCAAGAGCGCGCCGGTTTCGTTGTTGACCTGCATGCAGCTTACGAGGCTGGCGCCGTCGTTCAGGGCTTTTTCCAGCGCTTCGTAGTCAAGCGCGCCCTCGCCGTCCACGGGAAGCACGCGCACCTCGTGGCCCATTGCGCGCAGTCGCTCGAAGGCGGCCAGCACCGAGGGGTGCTCCGTGGCGTTGACGGCCACGAGTTGTTTGCCGCGCATGCGCTCCACCGCGCCGAGGATGGCGAGGTTGTTGGCCTCCGTGCCGCCGGAGGTGAAGATGAGTTTTTCCCCCGACGCGCCGAGTTTTTCCAAAATCGCCTCGCGGCAGGCGCGCACCTGCCGGAAGGCCGCCACCGCCGGGCCGTAGACGGACGAGGGGTTGTGCCACCCCTCCTCCATGCACGCTGTCATCGCGCGGATGACGCCCTGTGTGGGCCGCGTGGTGGCGCTGTTGTCCAGATATGCTTTCATATGCTCTTATATGCTCCGTCCCATACTTCCGCCGAAAGATAGCGGCGGTTGAAGATCGTTTTTTCCATCTCCTCATTGAGTTCAAGGACGACCAGATGCCATGCGCCCTTCTTTTCAAAGAAGAAGAAGTATTTCTTTGTCTCCTTGTTGAGGTACCAGCGATGTATCTGCACGCCGCTCTGCCGCGCGCAGGTCTGAAAAGCGCCGGAACCTTCCTCGCCGGCGGCGCGCAGGTCTTTGACGTCGAAGCTGGTCAGATACGTGCGCTTGCGGCCGTTCATCACCCGCGCCACGTCGAAAACGCCGTTGGTGAAGGAATAGTCGTACTCCGTGCGCAGGCGCATGCTTGCCCGCCAGAGGAGGAACGCCCCGCCGAGGAAGACTACGGCCATGCCCGCGGCCAGCGGACGAAAGCCGAGGCCGCCGTCCGCGCCCGTGTAGACGATGTTCACAAGCCCGGAAAGCCCCACAAGGGCGCAGAGAACGAGCAGCACCCAACAGGCGTAAAACAGCAGTTCATACAGCGCGCAGCGCTTGCGCGTCACAATCTGCTCCAGAAAAATATCCATTGCGCACCTCCAAACCTGTCCATTCTGTATTATAGCATAAGTTGGGCGATTGTCGATAGAACATGGGGTAAAAATATGAAATTCCCCCGC
>CAMMGP010000107.1 GCA_946496415.1 uncultured Clostridia bacterium
CCCACGTGGCTGTCGCCCATGTCGCCCTCGATCTCGGCCTTGGGCACCAGCGCCGCCACCGAGTCGATGACCACGATGTCGATGGCGCCGGAGCGCACCAGCGCCTCGCAGATGTCCAGCGCCTGTTCGCCGTTGTCCGGCTGGGAGACGTAGAGTTCGTCGATGTCCACACCCAGCTTCCTGGCGTAGATGGGATCCAGGGCGTGCTCCGCGTCGATGAACGCCGCCGTGCCGCCGGCCTTCTGCGCCTGGGCCACGGCGTGCAGGGCCAGCGTGGTCTTGCCCGAGGATTCGGGGCCGTAGATCTCGATGATGCGGCCCTTGGGCAGCCCGCCCACGCCCAGCGCGAAGTCCAGATTGAGGCAGCCCGTGGGGATGACCTCCACCTGCATGCGGTCGGCCTGATCGCCCAGCCGCATCACCGAGCCCTTGCCAAAGTCCTTTTCGATCTTGCCCAGCGCCACTTCCAGGGCGCGCCTGCGCTCGTCGCCGGCAAGGCGGCTCACAGTGCCCTTGACGCTCTTTTTGTCCGCCATGTGTCATCCTCCGTGAAGGGGCGGCCGCGCCGCCCGCGTTTCCTTTTGCTCATTATAGCACGGAGGGCGGGGAAAATCCATCGAACATAAGTTTATTTTTCGCCAAAAGCGGGGCGGAGATTGTTTTGCCGCCGCCGGGGTGATATAATAGAAAATGCGAGAAATTGGCAGGGAGGTGCGGCCGCATGCGCGCTGTGATCGACGGAAAAGCGGTGGAATTTGACAAGGGAACGCCCTGGTGGGCGCTGGTGAAACAGCCGGGCGCGCTGGGCGTCAGCGTGGGCGGCAGCACGCTCTCCCTGAACGCCCCGGCGCGCGACGGCGCGCAGGCGCGCGTGCTCACCTATGCCGACGAGGAGGGCCGGCGCATCTACGAGCGCACGCTGGAACTGATGTTCCTCGCCGCGGCGCAGAAGGTCATCCCCGGCCGCCGCGTGCGTTTCGAACATTCGTTCGGAGACGGCATTTTCGTGCGCCTGCCCAAGACCACGGTGACGCGCGCGCTGGCCGGGCGCATCGAGCGCGAGATGCGCGACATGGCGGAACGCGACGAACCCATTGCCTACACCAGATGCACCAAGGAAGAGGCCAACGCCTACTTCGCCGCCACGGGGCAGACGGACAAACTGCGCCTGTTCCAGTATCGCAGGCTCAACACCTTCCACTTCTACGAACTGGAGGGCGTGAAGGAATACTTTTACGGCGAGATGGCCCCTTCGACGGGTTGTGCCGGCGTGTTCCAGCTCAGGCTCTACCTGCCGGGGCTGTTGTTGCGCTGGCCGGCGGCGGAGACGGGCGGGCTGCGCATGGCGCCGTTTGCGGACATGCCCAAATTGATGCGCACGTTTGGCGAGACGGGGCGCATGAACGGCGTGCTCAGCTGCGAAAACGCCGCCGACTTGAACGAGATGATCGAGCGCCGCGCCTTCCGCGACTTCATCCGCGTCAGCGAGGCCATCCACGAGCGCCACATCGAGTTGATCGCCGACCAGATCGTGCGCTCGGGCGCGCGCGTGGTGCTCATCGCCGGGCCGTCTTCCTCGGGCAAGACCACGTTTGCCCATCGCCTGATCATCGCGCTGCGGGCGCTGGGGTTAAGGCCGATGAAACTCTCTCTGGACGACTATTACCGCGACCGCGCCGATCTGCCGCTGGAGGAGGACGGCCGCCCCGACCTCGAGCGCCTGGACACGCTGGACGTGCCGCTTCTGGACGAGCATCTGGTTCGGCTTTTGCAGGGCGAGGCCGTGGAGGCCCCGGAGTTTGACTTCGTGCGCGGCGTGCGCGCGGAAAGGACGCACACGATCAGGGTGGCCGCCGATCAGCCCATCGTCATCGAGGGCATCCACGGCCTCAACGACGAACTGACCGAGTCCGTGCCGCGGGAACTGAAGTTCAAGATCTACGTCAGCGCCCTGACCATGCTCAACCTCGACGACCACAACCGTATCCACACCACCGACGCGCGGCTGCTTAGGCGCATCGTGCGCGATTATCAGTTCCGCGGCACCGAGCCGGAGGGCACCATCGCCATGTGGCCGAGTGTGCGGCGCGGCGAGGAGAAGTACATCTTCCCCTATCAGGAGCAGGCGGACGCCATGTTCAACTCGGCCCTGCCCTATGAACTGCCGATCATGAAAAAGTTCGTCTACCCCATGCTCTGCCGCATCGAGCCGCAAAGCCCCTGCTACACGCTGGCGCGGCGGCTGGTGAAGTTTTTGAACTACATTCGCGTTTCCGACGCGGAGGACGAGGTGCCGCTCAACTCCATATTGCGCGAATTCATCGGCGGCTGTTGCTTTTACCGCGAGGAGGACTAGCGCGCGGCGCGGGATTCGCAGGTTTTTCCATCCCTCGAATTGCCCGCGCTGGGTTTATTTGCGTTCCGATTGCGCAAGATATTGGCGCAAGGAGGAATGCAAATATGAGACTTTCCAAATGGACGCTGCTCGCGGCGCTGCTGGCTGTCGCCGCGCTTTCCCTCGCCGGCTGCATGAACGCGGGCAACCGCGTGGATACTGCCGCGCCTTCGCCCTCGGCGGGCTCCACCGCCGGCACGGGCTCCGTGGGCGATTCGAACGGAACCAACCAGTCCGGCCTGGCCGACGGCGCGGGCACGGGCGCGGCCACGCCCTTTGACTGGAAAAACAACGCCGCCCAGGTAGAGACGGCCATCAACCAGATATCCGAGATCGCCGACAGCCGCGTGGTCGTGGCCGGCACCACGGCGCTGGTGGCCGTGCGCTACACAGACGCCTATCAGGGCGAGACGACCGAGCGCATCCGCGAGATGGTGGCCGGGGCCGTGCGCGAGGCCGATCCTACCATCCAGACCGTGGCCGTGACCAGCGAGGAAAGCGACGTGACCGCGGTCTATGAACTGGCCGACCGCATACGCGCCGGCGAGAACGCCGACGACATGGCCGACGAGATCAACCGCATCGTCCGCAACCCCACGACGCTGCGCTGAACCGGCAGCGATGGGGTTACGGCCGTCGCTTTCGGGGGAGGCTCCTCCCCCGCCTACATACGGGAGGACAAATGTTTACTCACCTGCACCTGCACACGGAATACAGTTTGCTCGACGGCGCCTGCTCCATCAAGCCCCTCGTCTCCCGCCTCAGGGAACTGGGCATGGACGCCTGCGCCGTCACCGACCACGGCGTGATGTACGGCGTGGTGGATTTTTACCGCGCCTGCAAGGACGCCGGCATCCATCCCGTCATTGGCTGCGAGGTGTACGTCTGCCCGGACATGGACGAAAAGCAGTCCGCCTTCCGCGAGTATTCCCACCTCGTTTTGCTCTGCGAGAACAACGAGGGCTACAAAAACCTCTCCCGCCTCGTCTCCGAGGGCTTCACGCGCGGCTTTTACTACCGCCCGCGCGTGGACTACAAATTGCTGGAAAAGTACTCCGGCGGCCTCATCGCCCTCTCCGCCTGCCTCTCGGGCGATCTGCCCAAGCTTTTGCTCGACGGGCGCGACAACGAGGCCCGGCAGGTGGCGCAGAAATATCTGGACATCTTCGGCAGGGGCAATTTCTTCGTGGAATTGCAGGATCACGGCATCCCCGAGGAAAAGCAGGTGCTGCCGCGCCTGGTCAAACTGGCGCGGGAGATGGACATCCCCCTCGTCATTACCAACGACTGCCACTACCTGACCGCGGATGACGCCGAAGCGCAGGAAGTGCTGATGTGCATCCAGACGGGCAAGACGCTCTCCGACCCCAACCGCATGAAGATGACCACGCGCGAGCTCTACGTCAAGAGCGAGGCGGAGATGCGCGCCCTCTTCCCCAACTTCCCGGACGCCATCGAAAACACGGCGAAGATCGCCGCGCGCTGCAACGTGGAGTTCGACTTTTCCACCACGCACCTGCCGAAATTCCCCCTGCCCGAGGGCGAGACGGACGCGCTTGCCTACCTGCGCGCCCTGTGCGAAAAGGGCCTTAAGGAGCGCTACGGCGAGGGCCGCGAGGACGCGCGCGAGCGCATGGAATACGAATTGGGCGTCATCTCCGGCATGGGCTATGTGGATTATTTCCTCATCGTCTGGGATTTTATCCACTACGCGCGCACCCACGGCGTGGGCGTGGGGCCGGGGCGCGGTAGCGGCGCGGGTTCCATCGTCGCCTACTGCCTGGGCATCACCTCCATCGACCCCATCCAGTACAATTTGCTCTTTGAGCGCTTCCTCAATCCCGAGCGCGTTTCCATGCCGGATATCGACGTGGACTTCGACTACGAGCGCCGCGGGCAGGTGATCGACTACGTGCGCCGCCGCTACGGCTCGGATCACGTGGCGCAGATCATCACCTTCGGCACCATGGCCGCCCGCGCCGTCATCCGCGACGTGGGCCGGGTGATGGACATGTCCTATCAGGAAACGGACCGCATCGCCAAACTGGTGCCCTTTGAACTGGGCATGACCTTGGAGCGCGCCCTTTCCCTCTCTACGGAGCTGCGCCGCCTCTACGAGGGCGACGAGCGCGTGCGCGAGGTCATCGACACGGCGAAAAAACTCGAGGGCATGCCGCGCAACGCCTCCACACACGCCGCCGGCGTGCTCATCACCAGCGAGCCGGTGGTCAACTACGTGCCTTTGCAGACCAACGACGACGTGGTCACCACCCAGTTCCCCATGGGCACGCTCGAGGCGCTGGGGCTTCTGAAAATGGACTTTCTCGGCCTGCGCACGCTCAACGTCATCATGGACTCCATCGCCCTGGCCGTCGAGGCGGGCGCGGAGCCGTTTAAGAGCGAAGACATCCCCCTCGACGACCCCGGCGTGTACAAAATGATCTCCGAGGGCGACACGGACGGCGTGTTCCAGCTTGAATCCGCGGGCATGAAGCAGTTTTTGACCAACATGCGCCCGGAGAACTTCGAGGACGTCATCGCCGCCATTTCCCTCTACCGCCCGGGGCCGATGGAGTCCATCCCCCGCTACATACAGGGAAAGCACGACCCCTCCAGCGTGCGCTACGAGACGCCGCTACTCAAGCCCATCCTCGACGTCACCTACGGCTGCATGGTCTATCAGGAACAGGTGATGCAGATCGTGCGCGA
>CAMMGP010000108.1 GCA_946496415.1 uncultured Clostridia bacterium
ACCACGCCGGCGGCGAGGCGGTTGCCATCGGCGCGGACACGGAGTCCATCCTCCGCTTCGGCGCGGAGATGGGCGCGCGCACGGGCGGCTGTCTGGACATTACCCTCTACCCGGTTTCGCGCCTGTGGGGCTTCACCACCGGCGACTACCGCGTGCCGTCGGAAACAGAACTTGCGGCGGCGCTGGCGCTGGTGGACTTTGAACAACTCGAACTCTCCCCCGGCGCGGCGCGGCTGCCGGAGGGAGTGCAAGTGGATCTCGGCGCGCTGGGCAAGGGCTGGGCCGGGGACGAGGCCATCGCCGTGCTGCGCAAGTACGGCGTTTCCTCGGCGCTGCTCGACCTGGGCGGCAACGTGCAGGCGCTGGGGAGCAAGGCGGACGGCTCGGCGTGGCGCGTGGGCGTGATTATGCCGGAGGATCAGACGAACTTCTGCGTGCTGGAAGTGCGCGACGCGGCGGTGGTCACCTCGGGCAACTACGAGCGCTTCTTCACCGCCGACGACGGCGCGGTGTACGGCCACATCCTCGACCCGCGCACGGGCGCGCCGGTGGAAAACGGCCTCAAGTCCGTGACCGTCATTGGCGCGGAGGGCAAAAAATGCGACGCGCTCTCCACGGCGCTGTTCGTCATGGGCAGGGACGCCGCCATCGAACACTGGCGGACATATGGGGACTTTGATATGGTGCTTCTCACGGAGGAAAATGAGGTATATATAACTGAAGGGCTGCGGGACGGTTTTTCGCTTGCGCAGGGCTACAAGGGTCTTGCCGTGACGGTGGTTTCGCAATGAAGCGCGCATCCGCCCGCCGTTGGCTATTGCTCGCGGTGCTGCTCTTCGCGCTGGCGCTTGTCTCCTGCCTGCTTTTGTGGAACGCGCCCGGCGGGGAATGGGTGGCGGTGGAGCGCGACGGCGAAGAACTGTTCCGCTTCCGCCCGGCGGACATCGAGGGCGCGCAGACGTTTGACGTCCCCTATGCGGGCGGCTACAACACCATCGCCGTGGAAAACGGCGAAGTGCGCGTCGCGGCGGCGGACTGCCCTGATCAGACCTGCGTGAAGATGGGCGCGTTGCGCTCCCGCGCCTTGCCCATCGTCTGCCTGCCACACCACCTGACCATCCGCTTTGTGGACGGCGCGGAGGATGGTGGTCTGGATGCGGTGGCGCGATGAAGGGGGGAGGTGGCGGCATGGACGCGCGCAGGCTCACGCGGCTGGCGCTTCTGACTGCGGCGGCGCTTTCGCTGTTCATCGTCGAACTGCAGCTGCCCGATCTCTTTCCCATCCCCGGGGCGAAGCTGGGGCTGGCGAACATCGTCACCGTCTACGCCCTCTACCGCTGCCGCGCAGGCGAGGCAGCCATGGTGCTGGCAGCGCGCATCCTGCTGGGCGGCCTTCTGGGCGGGCGCGGCATCGCCATAGTATACAGCGCCGCGGGCGGGACGGCGTGCTTTGCGGGCATGCTGCTTTTGAAGCGCGCCATCCCGGAGCGGCACCTGTGGCTGGCGAGCGTGTTTGGCGCGGCGCTGCACAACCTCGGGCAAATGGCCGTGGCCTCGATCATCGCGGGGACGGCCGTCCTTGCCTACCTGCCCTTTTTGCTGCTGGCGGGCTGCGCGGCGGGGGCCTTCACCGGCCTGTGCGCGCAGCTGGTCATCCGGAAGGGGCGCTTCTGGAAGTTATAGACAATGGAAAAATATGAGGAGGTATACACCATGAAGGTCATCATCGTCGGCGGCGTGGCCGGCGGCGCGTCGTGTGCGGCGCGCCTGCGCAGGCTGGATGAAAGCGCGCAGATCATCGTCTTTGAAAAGTCCGGCTTTGTCTCCTACGCCAACTGCGGCCTGCCCTACTACGTGGGCGGGACGATCGCGGAAAAATCGGCGCTGACGCTGCAAACGCCCGCCAGCTTCCGCGCCCGCTTCAACGTGGACGTGCGCGTGCGCCACGAGGTGGTGGCCATCGACCGCGCCCGCAAGGTCGTGACCGTGCGCGATTTGGAAAATGGACGGGAATTTGCGGAAAACTACGACAAACTGGTGCTGTCCCCCGGCGCGCGCCCCGTGGTGCCGCCGCTGCCGGGCATCGACGGAAAAAACATCTTCACCCTGCGCACGGTGGAGGACGCGCTGCGCATCCGCGAATTTATGGACGCAGTCCGCCCCGCCTCGGCGACGGTAGTCGGCGGCGGCTTCATCGGGCTGGAAATGGCGGAAAACCTCGCCGAGCGCGGCGCGAAGGTGACCATCGTCGAAAAGATGGAGCAGCTTTTAAGCCCGCTGGACGCGGACATGGCCGCCTTTGTCCACGCCAAATTCCGCGACGTGGGCGTCTCGCTGCGGCTGGGCTGCGCCGTGACCGGCTTTGAAGAAAAGGACGGGCAGGTGGTCACGAACGTGGACGTCGGCCCGGCCATCGCCGCGGAGATGGTCATCCTCGCCATCGGCGTCTCCCCGGACAGCGGCCTTGCCAAAGCGGCAGGGCTGGAGGTGGGCGCGCGCGGCAGCATACTCGTGGACAGGCACATGCGCACCTCGGACGCGGACATCTACGCCGTGGGCGACGCGGTGCAGGTGGAAAACGGCGTCACGCATCAGGCGGCGCTCATCGCCCTCGCGGGGCCGGCCAACAAGCAGGGCCGCGTGGCGGCGGACAACATCGCCGGGCTGGACAGCGCTTACCGCGCCTCCTGGGGCAGCTCCGTGGTCAAGCTCTTTGACATGACGGCGGCAGCCACCGGCCTCAACGAGCGCGCCGCCAGGGCCGCGGGCCTTGCCTATGACAAGGTGGTGCTATCCCCGGCCAGCCACGCCTCCTACTATCCCGGCGGCAAGGCCATGACCATGAAGGTGCTCTATGAAAAAGGCACGCTGCGCCTCCTCGGCGCGCAGATCGTCGGCTTCGACGGCGTGGACAAGCGCATCGACGTGCTGGCCACGGCCATGCAGGCGGGCATGAACGCCATCGCCCTCAAGGACCTCGACCTCGCCTACGCGCCGCCCTATTCCTCGGCCAAGGATCCGGTGAACATGGCCGGTTTCATGATCGAGAACCTCGAAACGGGCAAGGTCAAACAGTTCCACTACGAGGACATCGACCATCTGCCGGAAAACATCACCCGTCTGGACGTGCGCACCCCCGCCGAATACGCGGGCGGCTGCGCGGACGGCTTTGTCAACATCCCCGTGGACGAACTGCGCGGGCGGCTGAACGAGATCGACCCCGGAAAGCCGGTGTACGTGATGTGCCAGAGCGCGCTGCGCAGTTACATCGCCTGCCGCATACTCGCCCAGCACGGTTACGACTGCTACAACTTCTCCGGCGGCTACCGCTTCTACGAGGCCAACCGCAAGGACCGCTTCCGCGAGGACGTGAACACGCCCTGCGGCGCGCCGGTGTAGGAAAATGGGAAGCGACATCTCCCGCCCCGCCGTGGCCAACGTGCATGTACTCTCGGACTTTCGCCTGCGCGTGGAGTTCGACAACGGCGAAACGCGCATCTTCGACGCCAAGTCGTACATCCAGCGCCACAAGTTCAAAATGTTGAAGAGCGTCGGCTATTTTGCTCTCGCTTTCCCCAACGTGCGCGCCGTGGAATGGCCGCGCGGCGAGACGATCGACCTGGAGGCCCTTTACGACGGCAGCGTCGCCATCGCGGAGGACTGAGCCATGAAAAACGCGAAGCGCCTGTTCCGAAAGGGGCGGGCGCATTTATATGGAAAGTTTACTTGACATTTTCCGCCCGCCCATGTAGAATGGTCATGGAAAGCGTGCTTTCCATACCGAACGCAGGAGGAATGGAACATGAAACGGCTTTGGTTGGCGTTTCTTGCGCTGGCGCTGCTTCTGGGCGCGGCGCAGGGGGAGGAGCAGATGCAGACGACGGAACTTTGGCAGGTAACCGCCGAGGACGGCTACACGCTCACCGGCAAGCTCGACCTTCCGGCGGGGGAAGTCCGGCGGCTGGTGGTGTTCATCAACGGCTCCGGGCCGAACACCTACGACAACACCCGCCAACTGGACGAAACCACCACCTACAACTACTTCGACCTCTTTGCCGAGCGCCTCACCGCCGGCGGAACGGCCTTTTTCCGCTGGAGTACGCGCGGCTGCACGCCGGGAGGCGAGCCGCCCCTCTATACGGACATTGACGAGGCTGCCTACCAGACCTACGTGCCGGAAAACAGCATCCGCGACGCGGAGGCCGTGGTGCGCGCCCTGCGCGAAGACGAGCGCCTGGCAAACTGCCCGCTGACGCTGCTGGGCTGGAGCGAGGGCACGATGATCGCCCCGCAGGTGGCGGCGCGGGGCAACGTCAAAGTGGACGAACTGGTGCTGTGCGGCTATGTGAACGGCACGATGATGGAAACGCTGGCGTGGCAGCAGACCGGCGGTTCGAGCATGGTCTTTTACCGCGAATACTTTGACGCGGACGGCGACGGCAGCGTATCGCAAACCGAGTTCGGTGCCGACCCCTACGGCATCCTCCCGGCGCTGGGCAGCCCCGCCTTTGAAGACGTGGACATGGACGGCGACGGCGCCCTCACAGCGGCGGACTTCGCGGCGATGCTCGCCCCGGGCTACGAGGCGCTGCTTGCCGCCATCGCGCGCGGCGACGATGCGTGGCTGGCGGAAAACTACGCCGTGCGCCTCACCTGCGCCTGGTTCGCCGGTCATGAGGCGCTCGCGCCCAACCGCGAAGTGCTGCCCACGCTCGACATCCCCATCCACATCCTCCACGGCGTCAGCGACGCGAACGCGCCGGTGGAGGGCGTCTATGAGATCGAAGCCGCTTTTGCGGCGCTGGGAAAGACGAACCTCGACGCGCGCACTTACCCCGGCCACGATCACGACCTCAATTACCTGCAATACCAGTACACGGGCGAACTTTCGCAGGGCTTTGCCGAGCTGCTTACGCTCCTGACCGCCTGAGCGCGCAGGCGAAAAACACTGCCCTGCCGGAAAGGGTTTGCAATTTGTTCATCGGCAGTCCACAGGCAAGCGGTACAATAAGACCATCGAAGGTCCCCCCTTCTTTCCATATAGATCACTGTCCCGCCTCGCGCCGGAAAACGCGCAGGCGGGACAGACAATTTTGGGG
>CAMMGP010000109.1 GCA_946496415.1 uncultured Clostridia bacterium
GGGCGTCGCGGCGGCGCTGGTATTCCTCGCGCTGGCGGACGACGCCCTCCTGCGGCCCGTCCAGAGCGGCGATGGCGGCGCGCTGCGCCACATAGAACAGGCCGTAGTCGATCTGCGTGCGCAAGGCGCGGAAGCGCTCGAGGATGGCCTTGTTGCCGAGCAGGAACGACAGCCGCGCGCCGGTGAGGTTGTAGGTCTTGGAGAGGGAGTTCAACTCCACGCCCACCTCCATGGCTCCGGGCACGCTCAAAAACGACATGCCCTCGTTGCCGTCAAAGACGATCTCCGAATAGGCGTTGTCGTGGACGATGCAGATGTTGTATTTGCGCGCGAAGGCCACCAGATCGTCGTAAAAGGCGCGCGGGGCCACCGCGCCCACGGGGTTGGCGGGGAAGGAGACGATCATCATCTTCGCCCGGCGCGCAATTTCCTCGTCGATGGCGGCAAGGTCGGGCAGATAGCCGCTTTCCTCGTCCAGCGGGTAATACGCCACCTCCGCGCCGCACAGCGAGGGGCCGATGGCGAAGATGGGGTAGCAGGGGTCGGGCACGAGCACGATGTCGCCGGGGTCGCACAGCGTCATGGCGATGTGGGCGATGCCCTCCTGCGAGCCGTAGACGCTCATCACTTCATTTTCCGCCAGCGTGACGCCGTAGCGCCGCGCGTACCAGCGCTGCACCGCCTGCGTAAGCTCCGGCAGATCGCCCAGCGAGTACTTGTAATTCTCCGGGTCGAGCGCCGCCTGCGCAGCCGCCGCGCGTATGTGCTCGGCCACGGGAAAGTCTGGCGTGCCCACGGAAAGGTCGCACACCCACTCGCCGCGCGCAAGCCGCTCCCCTTTCAGGTCTTTGAGGACGTTGAAGATGTTGGGCTGAAAGCGCAGCGCGCGCCGGGAAAACTGCCAGTCCATGCTCTTTTGCTCCTTTTTAAGGCGCGCCCCGCCCGCAAAACACGGACGGGGCGCGCGGTATGCGTCAGTGGTTGGCCTTCTGGCTGTCGCGCTCGCGCAGTTCCACGCGGCGGATCTTGCCGGAGATGGTCTTGGGAAGTTCGTCCACAAATTCGATGACGCGCGGGTACTTGTACGGCGCGGTCAGCTTCTTGACGTGGTTCTGAAGTTCCTTTTTCAGTTCTTCGCTCGGCTCGTAGCCCTTTTTCAGCACGATGGTGGCCTTGACGATCTGGCCGCGCACCGGGTCGGGCACGCCGGTGATGGCGGTTTCCACCACGGCGTCGTGTTCCATCAGCGCGCTCTCCACCTCAAACGGCCCGATGCGGTAGCCGGAGGACTTGATGACGTCGTCGGCGCGGCCCACGTACCAGTAATAGCCCCACTCATCGCGCCAGGCGAGGTCGCGCGTGTGGTACATGCCGTCGTGCCAGACGGCCTTTGTGCCTTCCTCATCGCGGTAGTAGCCCAGGAACATGCCCACGGGCGTCTCGTACTGCGTGCGCACCACGATCTCGCCCACCTGACCGGCGGGGCAGCTCCTGCCGTCCTCATCGACGACGTCCACGTCGAACTGCGGCGAGGGCTTGCCCATGGAGCCGGGGCAGACCTTCATCCACGGGAAAGTGCCCACGGTGACGCACAGTTCCGTCTGCCCGAAGATCTCGCGCAGCTCGTGGCCGGTCAGTTCCTTCCACTTTTCAAACACCTCGGGGTTGAGCGGCTCGCCCGCCGTGGTGCAGTGCTGAATGGAAGAAAGGTCGTACTTGGACACGTCTTCGAGGATCATAAAGCGGTAGATGGTCGGCGGCGCGCAGAAGGTGGTCACCTTGTACTTTTCCAGCACCGCCAGCATGTCCTTGGGCACGAACTTTTCAAAATCGTAGACCATGATGGCCGAGCCGGCCAGCCACTGGCCGTAGAGTTTGCCCCACACGGACTTCATCCAGCCGGTTTCCGAGACGGTGAGATGCAAACCGCCGTCGACGCACTGATGCCAGAACACCGCCGTCTGGATATGCCCCAGGGGATAGTCGAAATTGTGGCCGACCATCTTGGGCATGCCGGACGTGCCGGAGGTGAAGTACAGAAGCATGATGTCGTCGTGCTTGAGCGGCTCCGCCGGGCGGGGGAACTCGTCGGACTCCTCAGCAAGCAGCGCCTCAAAGTCCAGCCAACCCTCGCGCGCGCCATCGACGATGAGCAGCTTTTCCACCGTCGGGCACTCGGGCATAGCCTCCTCGCAGCTGGCGGCGAAGCAGCCTTCCGCGGAGGTGACCACCATCTTGATGCCCGCGCAGTTGGCGCGGTAGACGATGTCCTTTTTGGTCAAAAGATGCGTCGCGGGCACAGCCACCGCGCCGATGCGGCACAGGGCCATGATGGCGATCCAGAAGGTGTAGTGCCGGCGCAAAACCAGCATCACCTTGTCGCCCTTCTGGATGCCCAGACGGACAAAGAGGTTGGCCGCCTGCTTGGAAAGGCGGGAGATCTCGGCAAAGGTGAAGGCGCGCTCGCGGCCGTCCATGTGCGCCCACTGCAGGGCGCGCTTGTCCGGCTCTTCCTCGGCGATGACGTCGAGCACGTCGTAGGCAAAGTTGAAGTTCTCGGGAACGTTGATGCGGAAATTGTGCAGAAAATCCTCATAGGAGCCGAATTCCGGCTTCCTCAAAAAGCGTTGGTAGAGCGTCATGGCGTCTGTTGACCTCCGGTTATTTGATGACCACGGCGATGAAACGGCAGTCCGTCTCAACGGCATACATGGCGTGGGGGATGGACGAATCGTAATAGATGGAGTCGCCCGGGCCGAGATAGACCTCGTTGCCCGCCAGCACGATCTTCATGTGGCCGGTGAGCACGTAGTCAAACTCCTGCCCCTCATGGTCGTGCGCGGTCTTGGGCGCACCCGTGGGGTCGTATTCCACGGTGACGATGAACGGCTCCGCCTTCTTGTCGCGGAAGTTGTAGGCCAGGTGTTCGTAATGGTAGGCCTTGCGGCGGTCGAACGCCAGCCCCTTGCCCGCGCGGGTGAGGATGTAGCCCTTGAGTTTCGGGCTTTCGCCGGTGAGGAGGTCAGAAATATCTACACCCAGCGTCGATGCGATGTTGAACAGGTGGCTGAAGGAGAAATCTCTTTCGCCCGCCTCGTAAGCGACATAATCCTCGAGCGGAACGCCCGAGCGCTCGGCGACCTCCTGCTGGGTGTAGCCCATAATCTCGCGCAGGTCGCATATTCGTATGGCGACGGCTTTGATGTTCTCGTTCATGGGGAAATTCCTCCTTTGTCTGATCTGCCGCCCGAAAAGCCGGACGGCGAATGGCGTTCTATCGTCCCGCGAAAACTCGCGCAAGACGCAACACCGCGGGCGGAATCTTTCCGCCCCGCCGGAGAGACTAATGCTCCGGCACTGTATCTCCATGCAGGGCGATCTGCTCGTTGAGCAGGTCGATGTCCCCGCAGCCGTGGGTGATGACCACGTCGCCCGCCTGCCAGTGGGCGCGCAGATAGGCTTCGGCGTCGTCGAAGGTGGGGGTGAGCACCGCGTCCACGCCGCGCTCGCGCAAGGGGTCGATGAGCATCTCCGAGCGTATGTCGCCCGGGTCCTTTTCGCGCGCGGCGCAGATGTCCGTCACCAGCACTTTGTCGGCCCTGTCAAACGTCGTCAAAAACTGGTCAAACAGCGTCTTGGTGCGCGAATAGGTGTGCGGCTGCCACACGGCCCAGAGAGTCTTGTGCGGCTCCATGGCGGCGATGTCCAGCGCCGATTTGATCTCGGCGGGGTTGTGGCCATAGTCTGTATACACCTTTACGCCGTCGGTGACGCTGGTCAGTTCGTTGCGCCGGTGCGCGCCGCGGAAATTGTGCAGCGCCTCGGAAACCGCGTCCATCGGCAGATCGCGCGACTGCGCCACGGCGATGGCGGCCAGCGCGTCGAGCATGTTGGCCTCCCCGGGCACGCCGAGGGCAAATTCGCCGATGGGTTTCCCTTCCCAGAGGGCGGTGAAGCGGGCGCGGCCGTGTTCGTCGTAGCAAAGCCCTTCCGGCCGCAGTGTGTTTCCCTCGCCCAGCCCGTAGGTGATGTGGGGAAGGCCGCTTGCCGCGATGACGCGCCTTACGCGCACGTCGTCGCCCCAGCCGACGATGGATTTCGCCAGATGCGCGAACTGCAAAAACGTCGCTTCGATGTCGTCTATATCCTTGTAGCAGTCCAGATGATCCTCGTCGATGTTGAGGATGACCGCCACGGTGGGGTAGAAGTGCAAGAAACTGCGGTTGTACTCGCAGGCTTCGAGGATGAACTCGTCCCTGCCGCGCCGCGTGGAACCGCCGAGATAATCCAGTTCCCCGCCGATGTGCACGCTCGGGTCGCGTCCGGCGGTCAAAAACACCTGCGCCAGCATCGAGGTGGTGGTGGTCTTGCCGTGCGTGCCGCTGACGGCGATGGCGCATTGACTGCCCTTCATCAGTTGTCCGATGAGGTCGCAGCGCTCCATCTGCGGTATGCCCAGCCGCGCAGCCTCGGCGCGCTCGGGGTTGTCCGGCGCGATGGCGGCGGAGTAAATGACCAGTTCCGCGCCGCGCACGTTTTCCGGCCTGTGGCCGATGAGCACCTTCACGCCATGCGCTTCCAGCGCCTCGGTTTTGTGCGAGCGGGTGCGGTCCGAGCCGGATACCTCGTAGCCCTCGTCTTTCAAAAGGCCCGCCAGGCCCGACATGGAACTGCCGCCCACGCCGATCATGTGTACGCGCCTTACGTCGCGTATCTGCGTCATACCGTCCACCTCCGGCCCGCGGGGGGCTTTGTTCACTACATTATAGTCCAAAATACGCCCGTAGCAAAGTTAAAATTTCGGATTTGCCGGAAAACCCGAACAAAAAGGATGGAAAAACGAGGGAATCCGAATTATAATGAAGAGCGACACACAAAATCTTCGGGAATGGAGGGCTCCGCGTGGACAAGATCAAGCGAAACGAACGCCTCAGCGCCATCGCGCGCCTGCTCACCGACGCGCCCAACCGCATCCACACGCTGGGACAGTTCTGCGCGCTGTTCGACGCCGCCAAATCGACCGTCAGCGAGGATATAGACCTCGTTTCCGAGTCCTTCCGCCGCTTCGACCTCGGAAAA
>CAMMGP010000110.1 GCA_946496415.1 uncultured Clostridia bacterium
CGCGGCGACGGCGGCGTTTTCCATGTCCATGCCGTTGAGCGTCTCCCACAGGCCGGGGGCGGCGTAATCGCCGCCGAGCAGGAGCACGTCCGGCTCGAGGGCGGCAAGCGCGTCCATCATCTTCGCGGCGGCGCGGGCTTCCCGGGCGGAATGGGCGTCGATGTCGGAGACGAAGAGTATCGTCGTTCCCTCGAAGGCGGAAGGCAGATCGCGCAAAAAGACGGTCGCGTAGCGCACATGCACCACGCGCCCGGCGGCGTAGAGCCCGCCGAGGCCGAGCGCGAGCAGCAACAGCAGCGCCAGGGCGATCTTCCAGCCCCAGCGGCGCTTTTTCCGCCCCGCGCGCTTTTTCGCAGCCATTTTCTTCCTCGCTTTTGCCCAAGTTGACGCAAATCCGCCGCGCGTGTTCCCGCGCCGGACGGCTGTGAAGCCTTTGCGACTTTTCTCAGGGAAATATCGTTCTTTTGCCCCATTTCCAACGCCGCAGACGTTGAAACGCGGGCCGCTATCTATTATAATAGGAATAGTTTCAACCTTCAAGGGCTTTTGTGAAAAGCCGGCGGCGTCGGCCCGGATGGAAGGGCCCCTTGCCCCGCGCGGGCGATGCGCGCGCCGCCGCAGCCCTTTGCCATAGAACGAATCAGGGGGAGCAAATGGAAACAAGGCGAACGGGCCGGCTGCCATGGGCGGCCGCGGTGCTCATCGCCGCGGCGATCTGCGCGGTTTCTGTGTTGGGGGCGTATCTGGTCAAGCAGGCGTTCGGCCCGCGGGGCTACGGCGCCTATACGGCCGTAACGCTCACGGGTAACCAGGGCGTGCAGGTGGCTGGCGACGGCTTTATCTACTATAACGGCAGCACGCTTTCCAGCGTATCCTCGCGCGGGGCGCAGCAGTGGAGCTATTCCGTGGGGGCGAACGCCTCCTTTGCCGCCGGGGAAAGCGGCGTGGCCGTGTGGTCCGGGCGGCGGCTGAGCGTCATTGACCGCGGAAACGGCGATACGCTGCACACCGGCCAGATGGACGAGGACATACTCTCGGCCAAGGCGGGGGCGGTGTACACCGCCGTATTGCTCTCGCCGGAGCACGACAGCACCATGGTGCTCCTGGAAAACGGCGGCCGCGAGGTCGACCGGCTGACCTTTGCGGATCAGACGGTGCTGGACTACGGCTTCTTTTCCAGCGACACGCTCTTTTGGGTGATGACGCTCGACACCAGCGGCACCGTGCCGACCACGGCCATCACCACTTACCGTCCGGGGCGGATGATGGTCGGATCGATCACCGACGCGCAGCAGCTGATGTATCAGGTGATGTTCCAGTCCTCGCAGGTGGTCTGCGCGGGCACGACGCACCTGAAGGTCTACGACTACACCGGCCGCGAGGACGAAAGCCGGCGCACGCTGATCTACGGCTGGTATCTGGCGGCGGTGGAAGCGGGCGTGGACGACCCGATGATGGCCTTTGTGCCCGGCGCGCAGTACGGCACGGGTGGCGAATTGCGCGATGTGCGCATGATGCGCGCCAACGTGGACGAGATCGTGCGCATGCCCTTCGCCTGCGCGACGCTGGTGGCCAAGGGCGACCGCGTTTACGGCTTTTCCACGGACGGGCACGTGATGGTGGCGCGCACGGGCGCGCAAAAAGTGGACGCCTATCTGCTGGAAGTGCCCGCCGGACAGATCTACGGCGTCACCGACGACCGCGTGGCCGTGATGGGCACGGGCAATACCGTCTATCTCGTCACTTTGCCGTAAAAACGCGCAACCTTCTTTGGCGGCGCGTCGTCCAAGAAATGGCATGGGAAAACAGCATCGTCAGGCGGCGGTCAAACCGCCATGGAGGATCCCGCAACAAAGATAAGGAAAGCAGGTCGTATAGAAGGAAGCGTTCCATAAGGAGAACGAATGAACAGGAACGATTTTTGGTGGTTATTGTTTTTTGACGGAGTCCTGCTGGTAGCGCAGATTTGGCCTAAGGGAGGTGTCAATGCCGCCCCCAAATATGGCCGATCGCGCAATGACAGGATACCGCCATCGTACAAACAAAGCGTGGCGATCAGCGCGACGGCATTCGTTATTGTAGTGATCTGTACATTCGTTGGGCTTGCTTTTTATGACATACTTTCGCATAAGGCACAACAAGTAGTATTTCGTATCGGTATGATAACGGCTTTGATCGGACTTTTTGCTTCAATCGTCGTGATCGGCATCCACGAGCACCTGGAAAAACGCTGGGAGCGGATCACAAAGGGAAAGAAACACTTTACGCAAAGAGAACTGCGGGAATATGAGGATCTGCTGTATCACCGAAAGCCAAAGAAAGAAACCGGGATGAAAAAACGGTAAAACTGGGAATACGCGGCAGGAAAACAGGAAAGGCTGTTTACGCAAAGAAAATCGGAGGTACTTCGACGTGAATATCATCGACATACTGGTCTTGCTAGTGCTGGCCTTCAGCCTCTTTGCCGGCATGTACAAGGGCTTCCTCGCCTCGGGGCTGTCGCTGTTGGGGCTGGTGGGCTCGTGGTTTGGCGCGCTGCGCCTCTATCCCGCCGTGGCGCGGCTGGCGCTGGAAAACCAGACGCTGATGGGCGTGCTCAGCAACTATCTGGAACCGGCGACATTTTTTGAGGACATGGCCATCTCCGGCGTCAGCGCCCAGACCAGCGTTTCCGAACTGGTGGCGCGCGGCGGCGAGGCGGTAAACGCCGTGGCCGACTATATTGGCAGCCGCGTGCCCTTTTTGCGCGACGCCTTTGCTTCGAACATAAGTTCGGAGGCTTTCTCCGCCCTCAACATACACACGCTGGCCGAGTATTTCGACCAGACGCTGTGGCAGAGCGTATTCGGCGTATTGGCCTTCATCGTCTGCTTCATCGCCCTCTATTTCCTGGCCACGCTGCTGGTGAACCTGCTCAACCACGTGCTGCGCTTCCCGGTGCTGCGCCGGATCGACTGGCTGCTGGGCGGCGTTCTCGGTCTGGGCCGCGGCCTGGTGGTGGCGGCGCTGATCCTCAGCGTCGTCGAGCCGGTGCTGACCGCCTTCTCGGTGGATCTGATGAATTCCCTCAAGCAGAGCTCGGCCACCTACGGCCTGTTGATGGGCCAAAACGCCCTGGACTTCCTCGGCGTGCGCGGCACGATCAACGACATCGTGCAATCAGCGAGCCGGCTTTTGACGTAAACAAAAGCGCCTCCGCGACGGGGGCGCTTTTGTCCTGAACTTTCCGCGATGCATACAACTCGGCATCTCAGGAGGAATACCATGCGCTACAGAAAACTGGGAAAGACGGGCCTCTCCGTCAGCGAGATCGGCCTGGGCGCGGAATGGCTGGAGCGCCACAGCGCGGAAGAGGTCAAGGCCGTCATCGACCGCTGCGAGGAATATGGGATCAACATACTCGACTGCTGTATGCCCGAACCCAACGTGCGCTCCAACATCGGCGCGGCCATCGCGGGCAGGCGCGAGCGCTGGATCCTTCAGGGCCACCTCGGCTCCACCTGGCAAAACGGACAGTACGTGCGCACGCGCGAGATGGGCCCGGTAAAAGCGACGTTTGCCGATCTGCTCGCGCGCCTGCGCACCGACTACATAGACCTGGGAATGATCCACTTCGTGGATGAAGTCAAAGAATACCATCAGATCATGGAGGGCGAGTTTTTGCAGTACGCCCTCGAACTCAAGCGCGCGGGCACGGTCCGTCACATCGGCATGAGCACGCACAACCCCGCCGTGGGCAAACTGGCGGCGCAGAGCGGCGTCATCGAAATGATCCTCTTCAGCGTCAACCCGGCCTTCGACCTTTTGCCGGCCAACGAGGTGCTGGACGATTACTTCGTGCAGGAGACCTACGATGGCGCGCTGCACGGCATCGACCCGGCGCGCGCGGAGCTGTACAGCCTCTGCGAGCAGAACGGCGTGGGTATCACGGTGATGAAGGGCTACGCCGGGGGCCGGCTGTTCTCGGAAAAGACCTCGCCCTTCGGCGTGGCGCTGACGCCGGTGCAGTGCATCCACTATGCGCTGACCCGCCCGGCCGTGGCCAGCATACTGGCCGGGTACGATACCGTGGCCCACGTGGACGAGGCCGTTTCCTACGAGACCGCTACCGAGGAAGAAAAGGACTACGCGAGCGTGCTCGCCAACGCCCCGGCGCATGCCTGGCGCGGCCAGTGCACCTACTGCGGCCACTGCGCCCCCTGCCCCGCCGGCATCGACATCGCCATGGTCAACAAGTTCTACGATCTGGCCGCCATGCAGGCGGAAGTGCCGGCGACGCTGCGCGCGCACTACCAGCAGCTTTCCGCCAACGCGGGCGACTGCGTGGGCTGCAAAGCCTGCGAAGCGCGCTGCCCCTTCGGCGTACCGGTCGCCAGCCGCATGGAAAAGGCGGCAAAGCTGCTTGGGTAGGAAAACCCGCCCTGCGCGGGCGGCATTGACATGCTTCATCGTCCATGCTATAATAAAAGGCAGGAAGGGATGACGCTTCTGAGATGGCTTCTCCCCTCTGTTATGAGTTGAGCCGCCTATCAGTTCGCGCTGATGGCGGCTCGGGCTTTATCCTTTGGGATTCCCGTTATGAATGGAAAACGCCAAAGTGACGATCATGATGACCAGAACGATCAGTTCGTAATCGGTCATACGACCACCCCCTTTTGTACAAAGAGGGTCTAAGCCAAGCGCCATCTAGTTCCTTCCTGCCGGGGGGGCTTGCCCCGCGTACAGCTTATCACACGATGATACTCTCTGTCAATATTCCTGTATAAATAGAAGCGCGGCGCGGCATTGACATACTCCATTGCTCCATGCTATAATAAAAGGCAGGAAGGGATGACGCCTTTGTGTCGGCTTCTCCCCTCTGTTTGAGAAGTGAGCCGCCGTCCGCTAGCGCTGGATGGCGGCTCGGGCTTTATCCTTTGGGATTCCCGTTGTGAATGGAAAACGCCAAAGTGACGATCATGATGACCAGAACGATCAGTTCGTAATCGGTCATACGATCACCCCCTTTTGTACAAAGAGGGTCTAAGCCAAGCGCCATCTAGTTCCTTCCTGC